>CANNKR010000089.1 GCA_947504615.1 Gemmatimonadota bacterium
GAGCCGGCTCGCCCCGCACGCGCGCGCTCGGCACCTGTACGCGCTGGCCCGCATGGTGCAGAAGCACGCCCGCCTCTTCGCGGTGCTCGAGACACTCGACAACGGCAAGTCGATTCGCGAGACGCGCGATGTCGACGTCCCGCTGGTGGCGCGGCACTTCTACCATCACGCGGGCTGGGCGCAACTGGCCGACACCGAGTTCACGGGCTACGGCCCCATCGGCGTCGTCGGGCAGATCATCCCGTGGAACTTCCCGCTGCTGATGTTCGCGTGGAAGGTGGCGCCCGCGCTGGCGGCGGGGAACACGGTGGTGATCAAGCCCGCCGAGTTCACGCCGCTCACCGCGCTGCTGTTTGCCGAGCTGGCACACCAGGCCGGTCTGCCGGCTGGCGTGCTGAACGTCCTCACCGGGGACGGTGCGACGGGGGCGGCCATCGTCGATCACCCGAAGGTCGACAAGATCGCCTTCACCGGCTCCACGGACGTCGGGAGAATCATCCGCAAGGCGACGGCCGGGAGCGGCAAGAAGCTGTCGCTGGAGCTGGGCGGCAAGAGCCCGTTCATCGTGTACGAGGACGCTGACCTGGATGGTGTGGTGGAAGGGGTCGTCGATGCCATCTGGTTCAACCAGGGGCAGGTCTGCTGTGCCGGCTCGCGATTGCTCGTGCAGGAAGGGATCGCCGACGCGCTGCACGCCAAGCTCAAGGCGCGGATGCAGAAGCTCCGCGTGGGGCCGCCGCTCGACAAGACGGTGGACATGGGCGCGATCGTCGCGCCGGTGCAGCTCGAACGCATCCGGACGCTGGTCGAGCAGGGGCGGAACGAAGGGGCCACCGTCTGGCAGCCGTCCTGGGCCGTGCCGACCACGGGATCGTTTTATCCGCCGACGCTCTGCACCGACGTGTATCCGTCGAGCACCATCGCGCAGGTGGAGATCTTCGGCCCGGTGCTCGTGTCGATGACGTTCCGCACGCCCGATGAATCGGTGGCGCTCGCCAACAACACGCCGTTTGGCCTGGCCGCGTCGGTCTGGACGGAGAACATCAACCTCGCGCTCGACATCGCGCCCAAGCTCAAGGCCGGGGTGGTCTGGGTGAATGCCACCAACCTGTTCGACGCGGCCGCCGGCTTCGGCGGTTACCGCGAGAGCGGCTTCGGCCGCGAAGGCGGGCGGGAAGGGATGTGGGAATACCTGAAGCGAGTGAGGAGTTCGGGGTTGCGGGTGCCGCACAACGCCGCCGTCGTACGGCGTAATACGTTAAGCGTACAGCGTACAGGTGCCGTACAATCAGCAGGCACCTCGTCGGCCGATGGACACGTGGATCGTTCCGCCAAGCTCTTCATCGCCGGCAAACAGTCTCGCCCCGACAGCGGCTACTCGCGCGCCATTCTCTCGCCCAAGGGCAAGCTCCTGGGCGAAGTCGGCGACGGCAGTCGCAAGGACATCCGCAACGCCGTCGAGGCGGCGCACGCCGCGGCCGCGGGGTGGGGCCGGAGCACGGGTCACCTGCGCGCGCAGATCCTGTATTACATCGCAGAGAATCTCGATGCGCGCCGCGACGAGTTCGCCGCGCGCGTGGCGTCCATGACCGGAGGCTCGGCGCCGGAGGGCCGGCGCGAGGTCGACGCCACGGTGCGTCGCCTCTTCACGTACGCTGCGTGGGCCGACAAGTGGGACGGCGCGGTGCACAACGTGCCGATCCGCGGCGTGGCGCTGGCCATGCACGAACCCATCGGCGTCGTGGGCGTGGCCGCGCCGGACGCCGCACCGCTGCTGGGCTTCGTCAGCGTCGTCGCGCCGCTGATCGCGACCGGCAACACGGTCGTGGCCATTCCGAGTGCCGCGCATCCGCTGGCCGTCACCGATCTCTACCAGGTCTTCGAGACCTCGGATCTTCCGGGTGGCGTGGTGAACATCGTGACGGGTGTTCGCGACGACCTGGCAAAGACGCTGGCCGAGCACGACGACGTGGATGCCGTCTGGTATTGCGGCTCCGCCAAGGGCGTGAAGATGGTGGAGTTCGCGTCGGCGTCGAACATGAAGCGCACCTGGTGCACGAGTGCGCCCCTCGACTGGGCCGACCCGGCCGTCGGCGAGGGGCGGGTGTTCCTTCGCGAGGCCGTGCAGGTGAAGAACATCTGGATTCCGTATGGCGAGTGAAATCGTCGCGGACCTCCTGTCCCTGCTTGACCTCGAACCGATCGAGATCAACATCTACCGGGGCCAGAACCGGAACATCGGCACCGGACGCGTGTTCGGCGGGCAGGTCTTTGCGCAGGCCCTGGTAGCGGCCCAGCGCACGGTGCCGGGCGAGCGCGAGGCGCACTCGGTGCACGGCTACTTCCTGCGCGCCGGCGACCTCGAGGTGCCCATCGTCTATTTCGTGGATCGCCCGCGCGATGGCGGGAGCTTCACCAGTCGGCGCGTGACCGCCATCCAGCACGGCGAAGCGATCTTCCACTTGTCGGCGTCCTTTCACGTCAGTGAGCCCGGGCTCGTGCACCAGATGCCGATGCCCGACGTCCCCGCGCCCGAATCGCTGGCTCCCGAACTCGACCTCATCCGCGAGATCGCGGATCGCATCCCCGAACCGTTGCGGGCGTTCCTCACGCAGGACCGTCCCATCGACTTCCGGCCGGTGACGCCGTCCGACCCATTCGCGGCGGATCCGCGCGAGCCGAATCGGCAGGTCTGGTTTCGCGCCCTGTCGGCGTTGCCGGACGAGCGCATCATCCATCAGGCGGTGTTGGCGTATGCCTCCGATTACGGGCTGCTCCCCACCGCGCTTTTCCCGCACGCCGTGTCGGGCCGCGATCCGCGCGTGCAAATGGCGTCGCTCGACCACTCGGTCTGGATGCATCGCCCGTTCCGCGCGGACGACTGGCTGTTGTACGTGATGGACAGTCCGGTGGCGTCGGGCGCGCGCGGGTTCACGCGCGGCACCATCTATGCGCGCGATGGCCAACTGGTGGCTTCTGTGGCGCAGGAAGGGTTGATCCGGGTGCGCGGCGCGTTGTAGCACGCGTCGTTCACCGCCAGCGTTCCCTTGCTGGGAGGCACGGCGGTTCCTAGAATTCTTCATCAACCGGCGTGTGGCGGTTCAGCTTTCCGCGATGCGCCGGTTGGACGTTGTGTCACTTTTCCGGATGCCTCATGCGCTACTTCGTTGCCGTTGCCCTCCTTGCCGTGTCGATCACTGCGCCCGCCCAGGCGCAGCTCTTCTCGACGACGATCAACATCGTGGCCGATCCGGCCACGGCGACCATCTACCGGCTGAAGGTGCAGGACAACTCGCTCGTCCCCATCGGGGTGGGCAATGCCAAGGTGAAGCTCGAGAAGGGCGACCCCAATACCATCGTGGTCCGGCAGGAGGGCTACCGCGACGTGCGGCGCAGCTTCCCGAAGGATGCCGACTACAAGGACAAGAGCTTCACGATCTTCCTGGCCACGCGCGTCGTGCAGCTCACCACGCTGCCCTATGACGCGGCGATCCTGGTGAATGGCGAGGCCAAGGGGGCCAAGAGCCTCGAGGTCGAGGTCACCGAAGGGCAGACGACCACCATCGAGGTGACCAAGCGCGGATTCGCCACGACGAAGCGCGTCTATCGGTGGGAGAAGGGTGGGGACATGCCTCCGACCCTGGACCGCGTCGAGCTGGTCGATCGCAAGGTCATGGTGACCGCGTCGCCGTCCGGGTCGGAGCTCACGAGCAATGGCACCAAGATCGGGGATGGCGACGGGGAACTGGTCATCAAGCGCGGCACGTGCGGCACGCTGGTGGCCCGCAAGGCGGGCTGGATTCCCCTGGAGCGCGAGTGGTGCAACAAGGACGGGCTCCCCGAGCCCCCCATTGCCGATCGCCTCGTGCTCGCCGGTCGCGTGGTGAACGTGACCGCGCCGCAGGCCGCACGCATCTTCGTCAACCAGAAGCAGGCGGGCGTCGGCTCGTTCGCCGTCCAGGTCCCCGACGGCAACTGCGTCAAGGTGCGCGTGGAGCAGGCGGCCTTCCTGACCTATGACCGCGAGTATTGCGCACAGCCCAATGCTCCCGTGCCGCCGATGGATGACAACGTGCTGCTCAAGCAGGACGATTCCTTCGCCGCGTCGGTGGCGAGCGACCAGGCCAACGTCAACGTCACCATCGAGGTGGGGAAGTCGTTTCAGGAAGAGCAGGCCTGGAAGCTGCTGTCATCGATCGTGCTGACGCACTTCGACGTGCTCGAGAACTCCGACAGCCAGACGGGCTACCTGCGCACCGCGTGGCAGATCAAGTCGTGGGGCGAGAACAACGAGGTGGTGATCCGCACGCGGATCATCGTGAAGCGCGCCAATGATGTGCCGCTCCGTTACACCGTGAAGATCGTCAGCGAGCGGAACAAGATGGCGGGCGTCTCGGTGAAGGACGACGAGAACTTCCTCCCCTGGGACCGCCTCCTGAACACGTACAAGGACGTCATCAGCGAAGCCCAGAGTCGGCTGACCCGGTGAGTGCGGCGCGCAGCGCACCGCCGCGAATTCCCTGACCGCGCGTTGCGCGCCGGCTACTCGCCGGCTTTCACCTCGTCCCACAACGCATCCAGCGCCTCCAGCCCGGCCGTCTTCACGTCGATGGCGCGCTCGCCGGCCAGCCGCTCGATTCCCTCGAACCGCCGCTGGAACTTGCCGTTCGCCTTGTCGAGGGCGAGTGCGGGGTGCACGCCGCATTTCCGGCACAGGTTGACCACGGCGAACAGCAGGTCGCCCAGTTCGCCCTCCAGCGCCTCGTGCCGCGGGTCGCCGCTCGGCACGCCGTGCGTGGGGTAGGTGTGGCCGTCCCGGGCGATCAGTTCGGCCACTTCGGCCAGTTCCTCGGTGACTTTCTCCGACGGGCCCTGCGCGTCGGGCCAGTCAAAGCCGACCCCCGCGGCGCGCTCCTGCAGCCGGTGTGCCCGGTGCAGGCTCGGCAGCCCCTGCGGCAACCCCTCGGCCAGCGACTTCCGCCCCCGCGACTTCATCTGCTCCCACGGCTCGCGCTTGGCGTCGTCCGCGAGTGGCTCGCTCCCATCCACCGCCGACGGCCTCCCGTCGGGATACAGCCACGGATGCCGCTTCACCATCTTGGCCACCAGCGAGCCCGCCACGTCCTCGATGCCGAACGCGCCGCGTTCCTCCGCAATGATGGCGTGGAACAGCACCTGCAGCAGGACGTCACCCAGTTCGGAGCACATCTCGGCGTCGTCGCCGGCCAGCAGCGCGTCGTCGAGTTCGTGCATCTCCTCGTTCAGGTACGGCCGCAGCGAATCGTGCGTCTGCGCCTTGTCCCAGGCGTCGCGCGTGCGCAGGTCGCGCATGATCGCCAGCGCGTCGTCGAGTGTCCGTTTTTCTTGCATCGTCCCCCTCACGGCCGCTAACTTTTCTGGTTGCCATGACCACGACCCAATCTACTGCGGCGCAGACGACGCGCGCCTGGCTCGATATCGACCTCGGCGCACTGGTGCGCAACGGGGCCGCGCTCGCCAGGCACGCTGGCGTGCCGCTCGTCCCCATGGTGAAAGCCGATGCGTACGGCCTGGGTGCCGTGGCCTGCGCGCGCGCCCTCGAGGCGCTCGACCCGCACGGGTTCGGCGTGGCCACAGTGACCGAGGCCGAAGAACTGCGTGCAGCGGGTATCGCGCGGCGCGTCTTCGTGTTCTCGCCGCTCCTCCCCGCCGACTTCGCCGCCGCCCGCGCGGCCCGGGTGATCCCCACGCTCGGAGATCCTGCCGCGATCGCCGCGTGGGGGCAGGGAGGTGGCGGCGCGTGGCACCTTGCCATCGACACCGGCATGCACCGCGCCGGCATTCGCTGGGACGCCATCGGGCAGGTCGCCGATCTCGTCCGCGCGCACCCGCCCGAAGGCGCCTTCACGCATTTCCACTCCGCCGAGCGCAATGACGGATCGTGGCAGACGCAGGAGGACCGCTTCCGCGCGGCGCTCGCGGTGCTTCCCGCCATGCCACGCTACCTGCACGCGCAGAACAGTGCGGGCATCGTGCGGCGCAGCCCGTCGCCGTGGAGCTTCGTGCGACCCGGTGTCTTCCTCTACGGCGTCGGCAGCGCCGACGGGGCCGGTCTGTACCCCGAACCGGTCGTGCACCTGCGCGCCCGCGTGCTCGAACTGCATGACCTCCAGGACGGCGACACGGTGAGCTACAGTGCCACGTGGCGGTCGGTCGGCGCCCGCCGGGTCGCCACGCTCGGCGTCGGCTACGCCGACGGATATCGCCGTGCACTCGGCAATCGGGGTGCGGCGCTGCTGCATGGTGTGCGCACGACGGTGGCCGGTGTCGTCACCATGGACATGACGATGATCGACGTGACCGACATACCGTGCGCTCTGGGCGACGTGGTGACGCTGATCGGCCGCGACGGCGAGCAACTCATCTCCGTGGAAGATGTCGCGACGGTTGCTGATTTCATGTCGCCGTACGAAGTGCTCACCGGGCTCCGGCAGCGACTGCCGCGCCTCTACCGCGAGTCCGTCATATGAGCCGGCGGTCATGTATTCTGGTGATTGATGGCGTGGGCATTGGCGAGGCCGCCGATGCGGACCACTACGGCGACGAGGGGTCGCATACGCTGGCCAATACGGCGCGCTTCGTCGGCGGCTTTGACTTGCCCAACCTGCAGCGTGCCGGACTGGGCAACCTGGCGACCATCGCGGGGATGGCCATCGAGCCGCGCCCCGTGGCCGCCCACGGCGTTCTGGCACCTGCCTCGTGCGGCAAGGACAGCACCACCGGGCACTGGGAGTTGGCCGGGGTGCACCTGGCCAAGCCGTTCCCCACGTATCCCAACGGCTTCCCGCAGGACGTGCTCGACGAGTTTTCGCGGCGCACGGGCCGCCCGTGCATCGGCAACATCGCGGGCAGCGGCACGGCCATGCTCGACCAGTTCGCTGCGGAACACGTGCGGACCGGAGCATGGATCATCTACACGTCGGCCGATTCGGTCTTCCAGGTGGCCGCGCACGAGAGCGTGGTTCCGCTGGCCGAGCTCTACGCGGCGTGCCTGGCGGCGCGCGAGATGCTGGTGCCGCCGCACGACGCGTCGCGGGTGATCGCCCGCCCGTTCGACGGCGTGGAGGGAGCCTGGGCGCGCACGAAGAATCGGCGCGACTTTTCGCTCGAATCGCCCGACGAGACGCTCCTGGACGCCTTGGCCGCCGCCGGCATCCCCCGGACCGGGGTGGGGAAGGTGGATGACCTGTTCGCCCGGAGAGGCCTGGAAGGGGGCCATACAGGCTCGAATGCCGAAGGAATTGTCCGAATTGGCGATTGGTTGGCCCGTGGCGATGGGTTCTGCTTCGCCAACCTTGTAGATTTCGACCAGGCATTCGGGCACCGAAACGATGCTCCGGGGTTCTATGGAGCGTTGCAGGAGTTCGATGCCGCGCTCCCTGCCTTGCTTGCCGCCCTCCGCCAGGATGATCTGCTGTTCGTGACTGCTGACCACGGGAATGACCCGACCACTGCGTCGACCGACCACGCCCGCGAGAATGTTCCGGTGCTGGTGTTCGGTCCGCAGGTGCGTCCGGTGGCCCTTGGCCTGCGTCCGACCTTTTCGGATCTCGGCGCGACGGTCGCCGACTGGATGGGCCTCGGCTTTCGCGGACGGGGCACGTCCTTTCTTCCCGCACTTCTCGGCTGATGGCTGACGCGCCGACTCTCGCCGCGCTGCGCGCGGCCGCGTTCGCCGCCATGGAAAACGCGTACGCTCCCTACTCGAAGTTCCGGGTCGGGGCGGCTTTGCTCGCCCCCACCGGGGAGATCGTCGCCGGCTGCAACGTCGAGAACTCTGCCTACCCTGCAGGCACCTGTGCCGAGCGGGTCGCGGTTGGCGCGGCCGTCGTGCGCGGTCTGCGGCACTTTACCCACGTCGTGGTGGCTACCGAAGCCAGCGCGCCGACTCCTCCGTGCGGCATCTGCCGCCAGGTGCTCTCGGAGCTGGCTCCCGAGTGCCTCGTCATCAGCGTGACCCGCGGCGGCGCCGAAGCACAGTGGCGCCTCGCGGAGCTGCTGCCGCATCCCTTCACGCCTTCGTTGCTGCGAGACGAATGAACCGATTTCCTTTCCGTCGCGCGTGGCCCGTGCTCGTGGTGGCGCTTGCCGTCACCGCACTCGCCGCGTGCAACGAGTCGCTTGACGCCGGCGCGGCCTGCCCGTCGCTCTGTCCTGGCCTCGCGGTTCCCATTCGGGATACCGTGCTCACCTCGGTGGTGGACCTCGACACGACGCTGGTGGGCTACCCGTCCATCGGCACCGAGGAAGGCATGCCCCTCGCGGCGCGCGGCGACACGCTCGACGTGCGCGGTGTCATCCGCTTCGACTCGCTGGTCCGGATCTTCGCACCGACGGGGGACACGCTGCGCCCGGTGTCCCGGGCGGACACGGCCATCCTGCGCGTCCGCGTCAATCTGACGCAGAGCCGCTTGCCGGCGTCGGTGACGTTCGAGGTGTATGACGTGGACACCCTCGCCGCCGATGACAATCAGGCGGCCGTGCTCGCGCTCTTCCGGCCGGACCGTCTCATCACGGCGCGGACGCTCACGCGCGCCCAGATCACCGACTCACTCGTCTTCCCGATTTCGGGCGGCTGGCTGATGCAGAAGATCCAGTCCGGCTCGGCCTTGCGCGTCGGCCTCCGACTGATCGGCAGCGGGCCCGTGTCGCTCCGCATTCACACGGTCGAGACCGGGCTGAACGCGGAAGTTCGCTATTACGTCTCCACGGACACCGCGACGCATCAGGTCGTGATCTCGCCGTATTCCAAGACGCCGGTGGAGCCCCCCGCGCTGGCCAACGATTATCGCGATTATGTGATCGTGGCGCGCAATACCCTGCCGAAGGCCAGTGCTTCAGCGGTCGGCACCGGTGGGGTGCCCGCGCGCCGCGCCTATCTGCGCTTCGCCATCCCGCAGTGGTTGCTTGACTCCACCACCATCGTCCGGGCCACGCTGCAGCTGACGCAGATGCCCATGCGCGGCTTTGACCAGAACGACACGGTCACCGTGATTGGTCAGGCGGTGGCTGCCACGCCGCTGATCAGTGATCTCTACCGCTCGTCGCAGATCCTCATTCCGGCCGGCCTGTTCGTCACCGACTCCATGCGCATGGCACCGGCTGACAGTGGGGCGCGTTCCCTCGAGCTCAACGCCCTGTTGCGCGTCTGGAAGGCGCAGACGGGCCAGGAAGCGCCGCAACGGGCCCTCGTCCTGCGCATGCAGGAGGAAGGATTGCACGGCGCCGAGGTGCGATTCTTCAACGCGCGGTCGGCGGCCACGGTCCGTCCGCGTCTCCGGATCAGCTACATCCCCCGTGTCGACTTCGGAGTGCCCTGATGCGCCGCCTCTTCCTTTCGACCGTCCTGGCCGCCGCGTCGGCTGGGCCGCTCGCGGCCCAGGGGGCGCTTAGCCTGCAAGGGTTCGGGTACCCCGCGGGGCAGTTCAGCACCCGCGCCTCCGGGACGGCGGGCGCCCTTGGCGAGACCGACCCGGGATCGCCGTTGAACCCGGCGGCCCTGCCCAACGCCGGGCGGACGATCTTTTCGTTCCAGGTCGAACCCGAGTGGCGATCGGTGAAGACGGGCACCTCGACGGTGAACACGTCCACCGCGCGATTCCCCGTGATCACCGTGGGCTCCAAGGTGGGCACCCGGGGCTTCATCGGGGCGTCGTTCTCGTCGTTCCTCGACCGGACCTGGGACGCCTCGTACGATGACAGCGTCACGGTGGCCGGCGAGCGCGTGCGGTCCAGTGTTGGCACGTCGGTGCGCGGCGCCGTCAATGACGCCCGACTCGCTTTTGCGTGGCAGTTTTCCGAGAAGCTCCAGGTCGGTGCGGCCTTTCACGTCCTCACGGGGGCCAACC
The DNA here is from genome assembly GCA_947504615.1 of Gemmatimonadota bacterium. Lineage (GTDB taxonomy): Bacteria > Gemmatimonadota > Gemmatimonadetes > Gemmatimonadales > Gemmatimonadaceae > PNKL01. Next base: position 9,888 of record CANNKR010000089.1, read on the forward strand.
GCATGCAGCTGGCCCGTGGGTTCACCGACAGCACCACGTTCGGGTCGCTGTCGCAGAGCACGGTGCTTTCGTACGGTGGCACGGCGGTGTCCGCGGGCGTGCTCGCCGTCCCGGTGCCTCATCTGGTGCTGGCGGCGTCGTTGCGTCTTGGCGGCGGCATGACCACGCGGTACGACGACTCGGCGGCGACCAGCGCCAATGTGCCCAACCGGTATGGGGCGTCGGTGACGTACGACGGCATCCCCGGGTCGCAGATCGCGGTGCGCATCGACCACGTGGCCTGGACGCGCATGCGGTCGCTCGGTACGTCGGCCCTGCAGGTCAACGATGCCACCGACCTGTCGGCAGGCGTCGACGTGGCTGGTCCCAAGTTGCGAGGGCTGCCCATGCAGGTGCGATTCGGGGCGCGCAGTCGCGATCTGCCGTTCGGATGGAATGGGCATACCGTGTCGGAAACATCGATGGCGCTTGGTGGCGGCATTCCACTCGCCCGGGGATGGGCCACGATCGACGTCAGCGTGCAGCGCGCCACGCGCAAGGCGGGTGGCGTCGTCGAGAAGGGCACGATTCTCAGCGTCGGGCTCACCGTCCGGCCGTAGGGTCATGCCGCCGGCTGGCGCGGAGCTCCCCCCGCTCATCCTCGTCGCCGACGACGTCGACGCGAACGTCGAGTTGCTGGCCGATCAGCTGGCGGTGCTTGGCTTTCGTACGGTCGCGGCGCACGATGGCCCTGGGGCGGTGGCCGCGTGCTTCGAGCATCAGCCGGATCTGTGCATCCTCGATGTATCGATGCCATCCGGGGATCTGGGCGTCATCGATCGCGACACCGGCTTCGAGGTCTGTCGCCGGATCAAGCGCGATGCGCGCACCGCGCGGACTCCCGTCATCTTCGTCACGGGGCTCAACGACACCGCCGATCGCGTGAAGGCCATTGAGGCCGGCGGCGATGACTTCCTCCTGAAGCCGCACAATCGGCTGGTGCTGGGTGCCCGCGTCCGGTCGCTGCTCAAGCTCAAGGGCGCCACCGATGCGCTCGAGGAGAGCTATCGCAAACTGCGGGAACTCGCCAAGGTGCGCGACGACCTGATGAAGATGATCGTGCACGACCTCAAGACGCCGCTCACCAGCGTGCTGGCCACGCTCGAGATGCTGCGTGAGGGCGACTACGGCCCCATGGTGGAACGGCAGTACAAGGCGATCTCGGAGGCCGAGGGAAAAGCCGAAGACCTGTTGGGACTCATCCAGGACCTGCTCGAGGTGGCGCGGGTGGAGGAGACGCGCATCGCGATCTCTCCCGAGCCCATTGCCCCGGCCGCCTTCCTGTCGGAGCTGGTCATCGACTGGAATGCGCGTTTCACCGCCGAGGGCGCCACCATGGAGTACCTGGCGGCCGATGAGGCGCCGGTGTTCAAGGCCGACAAGGCACTGATGCGCCGCGTCTTCGCCAATCTCGTGCAGAACGCGATGTCGCATTCGTCCACCACCGTGCACGTCGCACTGGCCGCGCAGAAGGATCCGCAGGGCATCCTGTTCACGGTGACCGACAACGGACCGGGCATCCCGGCCGAGTTCCAGGAAGTGATCTTCCGCAAGTTCGAGCAGGTGCGTTCGCCCAATGCTCCCAGGACGCGCAGCTCGGGGCTCGGGCTGGCGTTCTGCCGACTGGCCGTCGAGGCGCACGGCGGACGCATCTGGGTGCGGTCGAAGGAGACCGAAGGGAGCACGTTCTACATCCAGCTGCCCGTCGAGCCCAAGGTGGACGCGTGACCGCGGTCCGATTCCGCTGATGCCGACCGTCTTCATCGAGACCTACGGCTGCCAGATGAACGTCAGCGACTCCGAGCTCATGCTCGGCAAGCTGGCGGCCGAGGGTTATGAGCGCAGCGATTCTCCGGATGGGGCAGACGTCGTCCTGCTGAATACGTGCGCCATTCGCGAACACGCCGAGACGCGCGTCATCGGCCGCCTGGGTGAACTGCGGCGCTTCCTCAAGCCGGGCGC
>CANNKR010000090.1 GCA_947504615.1 Gemmatimonadota bacterium
GGTACGTGACCGTCATGGGGCCGCCACTGCGTGTGCCGTTGTAGAAGCCGGCAAAATCCCCGCGCACCAACATCGACACTGGCGCCGCGGGGTTCGTCTCCCAGTCGAGTCCGATGTTCGGAAAGTCGTAGCTTCCCGCCGGCAACGTCACGCCCTTGGCGATCGTGAAGGGCTTCTGCAGCCCTTCATGGTACACGTTGATTTCGGGGCCGAACCGTCCTCCCTTCTGGAACGAAACCTCGGTGAAGTCGAGGTGCCACTGCCCGGACTGATGGAAGCCGTCGAGGCCGTAGAACTGACGGACCGTGAAATGCGGGTTCCATTCGCGCACGTGCTTCCATTCCGGCCGGCGCACCATGCGCATGACCTGTACTTCGGTGAGCGAATAGCCTGCCGTCCGGTTGAGGAACCCGACCTCGGGGTTGAAGTCCGCGCCCACGCGGATCAGGCGGATGCTGCTGTTCCAGTCGTGCGTCAGGTACACGGCGCGCGTGCTCGCGGCGAGATCGTCCCCGTTGCGTCCGGGCGTCTCGGTCATCGCCCCCCACGCGTCAATGGTCAACGCATCGCCGAGCCCCAGCCGCCCGTCGATGCCCAGCGTTCGGTTGTGATCGTCCGCCAGCGACCTGCCCGCGGGCGTCGTGCCCCCTCCGGCCGCCATGCGCTGTACACCGATGATGCCGACCCGCGAACGGCGTCCGATTTCCTTGAGCGCGCGAGCGACCGTGTATGATTGCGCCGACTGCACGCCGGGATCATCGGCGGTGAAAATCTGCATCAACCCGACGGTGGTGCCGCCCACGCGCCCGGTGAGGCGACCGCCGCCCTGGATCTTCACGGGCTGACCCATGGAGTCGATGCCGATGCGGCGCGTGAAGAACAGGTCGACGGCCTGCGGCGTGCCCGCGGCGAAAGTCCCCGCGTTCTCCAGAAAGAACGGGCGCTTCTCGGGAAAGAAGAGGGGGAAGCGGGTGAGGTTGCTGCGCTGCTCGTCCACCTCCACCTGTGCGAAGTCGGTGTTGTAGGTGAGGTCGAGGGTCAGGCTTGGCGTCAACCCGAACTTGGCGTCCACGCCGACCGCCGCCGGATAGGACGCGTCGGTACCGGCGGAAAAGTTGTGCTGCGCCGTCCCCAGCACGTACGGCGTGACCGTGCTGACGCGGCGGACGGGCACCTCGAGGCTGTTGAGATCACCGGCCATCGACATGCGATAGAGGTTGAACTGGCGGGGGACGGGCGACCAGAAGGCCTCCTCGTTGCGACGCCGGATCATGCGTACCAGGTTGAGCCCCCATCCCTGCTTGGCCCCGCCGCCATAACGCAGCGTCGAAAAGGGGATGCGGAACTCGGCGTACCACCCAGCCGAATCGCGCGAGACGGCCACCTTCCAGCTGCCGTCCCAGTTGAGGTTGAACCCGCCCATTGCTCCCGACTGGGTCCGGTTCTGCCCGGTTGGCGTTACGCCGCCGCCTTCGCCCTCGCGAATGATCTGGCCATCGTATTCCACGCCGGCCGGTGTGGTGGCGAACAGAAACCCGTTCTGGCGGTCCTTGTACGTGTCGAGCAGGATGCCGAAATAGTCGCTGTTGGTCAGCGTGACGTCGCGGATCTTTTCACCCGAGACGATGGCGGCGGGGTCGCGATCGTACATCCACGCGCCGATGTAGAGCGCCTCGCCGTCGGTGAGCAGGCGGACTTCCGTGCGTTCGGTCGCCGCCGCGCCTTCCGCGGGCTCCCGCTGTGTGAAGCCGGTCAGCACCGTCGCCGAGCGCCACGCGGCATCGCCGAGTTTGCCGTCGATGACCGGAGGGGTGCTGACGACGGTAGCAGCGCCAGTTGGGACGCCGCGCGCCTGGGCCTGGAGCACAAATGGTGCGCAGGCCAGCGCCATGCGCAGGACACGGGACAACAGGGGCATGTCAGTCGGGGTGGGGCGGTGGGGAAAAACAGCGAGCCCGGCATCCGGTCGGGCTCGCCAAAGCTATCACGGAATCGGGACGCTGGACGACAAGGCCCGGGTGAGCTGATACAGGAACTCCTGCGCCTTGTAGTACCACTCGATGCGCACGCGCTCATCGCGGCCGTGGGCCCGGGCGTCCACGGTGGGATCGCTGAACAATCCCGAGACGCCGAACGCCGGAATGCCCAGCGCACGGAAGTAGCGTGAATCGGTGGCGCCGGTGCTCATCGTCGGCACCACCGGAATGTCGCCGAACATCTCCTTCGTAAGTTTCTCGACGGCGCCCAACACCTCGGGGCGCATCTCCGAGGGAGGCGAGGCGCGATCTTCCTTGCTCGTGTCGAGCACGGCCACCACTGCGGGGTCTCCGATCACCCGCTGCAGCGTGGCCTGCACCGACGCCTTGGACGACGTGGGTGCCATGCGGCAGTTCACGTTGGCCTCGGCCAGCTGCGGCAGTGCGTTGGCCGCGTGGCCGCCCTTCAGCATCGTGGCCACGCACGTGGTGCGCAGCATCGACGCGTAGCGCGGGTCATTGGAAATGATCGCGGCGGCGGCTGCGTCCGCGGGATCCTTGGCGAGGGCCGTCATGGCGGCGGCCATCTCTGGCTTCTCGGCCGACGCCGTCCGCTCGAAGAATGCCCGTGAGACGGGATTCAGCTCCACCGGAAACTGGAACTTCGACAGCTTCACCAGCCCTTCGGCCAGCTGGTAGATGGCGTTGTCCGCGCGCGGTACAGAGGAATGCCCGCCGGCGTTGGTGACGTGCAGCGTGAAGTCGTTGTACACTTTTTCCGCCGCCTGCACGGACTGGAGCAGCGGCTTGCCGTCGCGCAGCGATCCGCCGCCGCCTTCGTTGATCACCCACGCCGCGTCCACCCGGTCGCGGTGATTCTTCACCAGCCAATCGACGCCGTTATAGGCGCCGCCTTCTTCGTCCGTGGTCAGCGCGATGATGATGTCGCGCTGCGGTACGTACCCTTCCTTCTTCAAACGAATGGCGGCGGCCACGAACAGCGACGCCATCGCCTTGTCGTCTGCCGTGCCGCGTCCGTAGTAGAAGCCGTCACGCTCCGTGAACTTGAACGGATCGAGGTTGTCGGACCAGTCGGCCTTCAGCGCCTCGACGACGTCGAGGTGAGCGAGCAGCAGTACCGGCTTGGGCGCACCCACGCCGCCCTTGCCCCGAAAGCGCACCACCAGGTTGTGCTTCTTCGGGGTCGGGCCGCCCACGAAAATGTCCTTCTCGGGGAAGCCCGCGTCCCGGAAGCGCTTGGCCATCGCCTGGACCGCTGGCGTGGTATTGCCGGTCCAGACCGAGGTGTTGATCTCGACGAGTTCCTTGTAGACGTCCTTGGCCAGTTGCTGGTTGGGGGTCAGCGGTTGCTGCTGGGCGAAGGCAATGCCGGCAATGGAGCACGAGAGCGCGAGGGCACGGGACAGGGGGCGCAGGGTCACGGGCGATCCTTGAACTTGTCGTTGAGGTCGGTGTGCTTGGTGTCGAGCGGCACCAGGCGTCCGTCGATGAACAGGTACTTCGTGTTCGTCTTCGCTTCGAGCAGGTCGCCGTCCGTGATCACGAGATTGGCGATCTTGCCGGCCTCGATGGTCCCGAACTTGTCGGCCACACCGAAGATTTGTGCCGGCCAGAGCGTGACCGATTTCAGGGCGTCGTCCTTGGACAGCCCGAATGCCGCCGCCATGCCCGCCGTGTACGGCAGGTTGCGCGCCTCGGAGCCGGCGTCGCCCGAGGTGATGGCAAACCGCACGCCCCCCTGCGCCAGCTTGGCGGGGGCCCCGTAGTTCACGTCGTACGGATCGTCTTCGCGCGTCGGCAAATCCATCACCGACGTGATGAGCACGGGGACGTCGTGATCCTTCAGGAATGCCGTGATCTGCCACGCGTCGCGCCCGCCCACGATGATCACCCGCAGCTTGTTTTCCTCGGCGAAGCCGACGGCTTCCTTGATGTCGGTGGCACGGTCGGCGACCATCAGCACCGGCATCTGGCCGCGCACGGTCGGCACGAGCGACGCGAGCACCACATCCTGCTTTGGCCGTGGGAGCGTCTTGTCCCTGGCGTACGCGTCCATCGTCTTGCCGTAGGCTTCGGCGTCCTTGAGCAGCGCGCGCAGCGAGTCGAGCTGACGGGTGCGCGTGCGGTTGACGTCCTGCGTGTTCGAAGCATTCTGTGCGGCCTGAAATCCACCGAAACCGCGCCCGCCAAATCCGGAGCGCGGCAACTCGATGACCATCGCCAGGTTGCGGTTCACGGCCATCTGTGGCGCCGTGGAACCGGCGAGGTTCAGGAGCGCCGCCTGTCCCGACAGGATGCCACCGGTCGGGCGCGACACCACGTGCGTAATACCCACCACGCGGGCGACGCCAATGTGCGCCGACTGCGGGTTGAGGCCGAAAAAGGCCTGCGCGTTCGGGTTGAAGCTGCCGACTTCACTGACGTCCACCGTCGCATTGGCGCCCTGCCCGATTTCGGAAAGGCCAATGGAGGTGCCAGCATCCATCATCCCGGGGTAGACACGCAATCCCGTGCCGTCGATCACCTGGGCGCCGGCCGGCACGGTCACGGAGGCGCCGACCGCTAGAATCCTGCCGGCGCTGATGACGATGGTGCCGCTGGCAATTTCCGGTCCGCTCACCGGCACGATACGCGCGTTCGTGAGGGCGAACGTTTTCTGCGGGCCCGGCGGCGGGTTAAACGAGCCCAGCTGGGCGGCGGCCGGCAGGGCAGCGAGCATCGTCAGGATGCCTGCGGTGCCCACGATACGATTGGTACGCATGATCAGCGCTCCTCCTGCGGCAACACAGGCTGCACGGCACGACGATTGGCCGGCGCCTGATTGGCGTCGGCCTTCTCGAGCTCGGCGCGTTCCCTGGCCTTCTGGTCGCGCTGCGCGATGTCCTTCTGGCGGTCGAAGTATTCCTTGCCGTCGATGAACGTCTTGTCGACGTTGGCATAGACGCTGAGCGGATGGTTGTTCCACAGCGAAAGGTCGGCGTCCTTGCCGACTTCAATGGATCCCACCTTGTCCTGCACGCCGAGGGTCTTGGCACCGTTGATGGTGATCGTGGCCAGCGCTTCGTCTTCGGTGAGGCCGCCGTACCGCATCAGCTTGGCGGCGTCGATGTTGAGTCGGCGCCCACGCTCGTCGGAGTCGGAGTTGAGGGTCGTGACGACACCGTGGCGCATCAGGATGGCCGCGTTGTACGGAATGGCGTCGTAGGCCTCGATCTTGTATGACCAGCTGTCGGCGAAGCTGGTGACGTCCGCACCATGCTTGGCGATCTCGCTGGCAATCTTGTAGCCCTCCAGCCCGTGCTCGAGCGCCTTCACCTTGAAACCGAAGTCGTCGGCGAGGTTCAGCATCATCAGCATTTCGTCCGCGCGGTAGCCGTGCACCCGCGCCAGTCGCGTGCCCTCGAGCACCTCGACCAGCGGTTCGAGTTCGAGGTCGCGACGTGGCGGCACGAGGTTCTTCTCGCCCTTGGCCACGCGGGCCTTGTACTCGTCGATGGTCGCCTTGTAGTCACGGGCGCGGGTGAAAGCGTCGCGCAGGACTTCTTCCTGCCCCATGCGCGATGCGGGATACCGTCGCGCCACCGTCTGGCCGGGCATCGCGATCTGGCTCGAGTTCTTGCGCGTCACGTTCTCGCCAAGGGCGAACTTGAGGGTTGGCGGGGCGCCGGGAAACAGCATGTCCGACGCGCTGCCGCCGTACTTCAATTTCACGGTGGCGTTCTGGCCTCCGATGGTATTGGCCGATCCGTGCAGGATGGTGACGGTGGTCACGCCTCCGGCGAGTTCACGGTAGATATTCACCGCGGTCGGGTTGAGCACGTCCTGGATGCGCACCATCGACGTGACGGACAGCGAACCCTCGTTGACGGCATCGCTCATCAGGTGTGTGTGCGGATCGATGATGCCGGGCATCAGGAACTTGCCCGTCGCATCGATGACCGTGGCACCGGCCGGTGCGACAAGGTGCGGCCCGATCTGTGCAATCTTGCCGTTCTGAATCAGAACGTCGGTGTTTTTCAGTGTTCCCTTGGTGACCGTGAGCACGGTGGCGTTCGTGATGAGCGTCGCGCCGGGACCCGTTGCCACCGTCTTGGCCTGCGCGCTCAGCACGCTGGCGGCGGCCATGAGCGTTGCGGCAAGCCGAATAGTCTTCTTCATGGAATCCTCGAACGATCGGATCGTGGAGAGGCGTCGCATTAGCGGGCTCCGGGCGGAGTACGCGGCGCGCCACCAGACGGCGGACCGCCTGCGCGCTGTGGCCGCGTGCCGGAGAAGCTGCCCGGCGAATGGCCGACGATGGCCATGCGACCGTGCACGGCGTTGCCATCGAGCGTGCCAATGAACGTCGCTTCCTCGGTGCCTTCCTTCAGGGTGACCGTCACGGTGAATCGAAGCTCGCCGTCGGTGCCAATGGTCCCGTTCTGGAGTTCGGCGATGCCCAGCGAACCCTGCATCGACCCGAGCAAACGGGTCCCTTCCTGTCGCAGGGACATGGTGGTCGCGAGATCGACGCCGTCGAGCGTGACCGTCACCGTCCAGGCGCCGGTGGCCGTCGCCGCGCCACCCCCTGCGCCCGCGGCCGGTGTGCGTACGGCGACCGGCTTGCCATCGATGAACAGTTGCGTCACCCGCCCGCGGTCGAGCAGGTCGCCGCGCGTGATCGTCAGGTTTGCGATCTTCCCCGTCTCCAGCGAACCGAGGCGGTCGCTCACGCCGAGAATCTCGGCGGATTGCAGAGTGAGCGCCTTCACCGCGGCGTCGGCCGACAACCCGTTGTCGACGGCACGCTGCACGTTGGCGGTAAAGTCGGCCCAGCTGGACAGCCCACCCGACTGGAAGGCGAACTTCACGCCAGCCTGCGCCAGGCGACCTGCGTTCTTGGGTGCATCCACGCGCTCCTTGAGCACGCGAATGGGATCCGGATCAGCGTCGGCCGATGGGGCGGCCGTGCGTCGCGGGAAATTGAGCGTCAGCAACACCGGGACATTCTCGGCTTTCAGGCGAGCCGCCATCAGGTGTGCTTCGCCACCGCCGGCGATGATCGGGCGCAGGGTGAACTCCTTGGCCAGGTCAAGCGCGCGTTCAATCTCGCGCTGCGTCGAGGCGTACAGGATCACCGGCTGTGTGCGCGCGAGCACCGGCTGCAGTGCCTCGAGCGATGGATCAAACTCCGGGCGCTGCATGCCGCGCGGGTTCTTGTCGTAGGCCACCTTGACGTCGCGGTAGTGCTGCGCGTCGAGCAGCTGCTGGCGCAACGCGGCAAAGACCCCCATCAACGAACTCGGATAACCGCCGCGCAGCGGCGAGAAGCCGATGTTCTGGCTGACCGCCGCCTTCACCACCATCGCGTTGACGTCGGCGCCGGCCAGGTTGATGACGGCCGACTGCCCCTGAAAGATGCCGCTCCCCGTCCCGGTCAGCGCCGTGGTGATCCCCGCACTGGTGGGCCCGCTGAACGCCTCGTCATCCGACTTCAACAGCGTGGTCACCGAGACTTCTGGCTGCAGGCCGGCGGGATAATTGGAGTTGGCCGCCGCACCGCCGCTTGCGATGGCTGCCGCACCGCCGCCGCCACCTCCGCGCCCTCCACCCCCACCCCCCGCCGCAGGTGCGTTGGGCACGCCCAGCGACCCGTACGCGTCGATGAGCCCCGGGTACACCGTGAGTCCGGTGCCGTCGATGACGCGCGCGTCACCTGGCACGACGACGGTGGCACCAATGGCGACGATCAGTCCGTCGCGCACCACGATCGTTCCCTTCTCGATGACAGGAGACGAAACCGGTACGAGTCGGGCGTTGGTGATCGCGTAGGTGGCGGGGACGCTGCGCGGCGAGGCGAGCTGGGCGTCGAGTGGCGCGGTACAACACAGGCCGACCGCAACTACAGCAGTCGCGTGGCGGAGGGATGTTGCCATGGGAAGGCTCTCCTGGAAGCCAGAGCACGCGCTGTGAGGGCCGGGGGTCGCCGAAGCACGTGGGGTACGTCCCACTACGATACATCCCGGCCATTCGTTGGCGAGGGGACGTAGATTGATCCCATGAGCGAACCGACGTTCCTGACACCACGCTGGCGCCGCTGGATCACCCCGGCCAATGTCATCACGTTGCTGGTCGTGCTCTTTCTGGGGCCCCGCCTTCTCCCACACGTGGGCGCGCTCGTCGGCGTCGAGAGCGGGGACCACCAGCGTCCGTCCTTCAGCGTCACCACGCTCGACGCCCAGCCCGTGACCGACTCCACGCTGCGCGGTCACGTGGTGCTGGTGAACTTCTGGGCTACCTGGTGCCTGCCATGCCGGGCCGAAATGCCCCTGCTGCAGGCCATGGCGAACCGGCACGGACAGGAGGGACTGGTCGTGCTCGGCCTCTCGGTCGATCGCACCGGCCCCGACGCGGTGACCGCGTTCCTGCGCCAGCGAACCATCACGTACCCGGTGGCCATCGTCGGACGCGACATCGAAACCGCGTTCGGTGGCGTGCAGGGCTACCCCACCTCGGTGCTGCTCGATCGCACCGGGCGCGTGCGCTACAAGGTGGTCGGCCCGCTGGCGATGGCTTCGCTCGAGCCGGCCGTGCGTCGCTTGCTCCGCGATACGACAGGTGCGCCGCGTTAGAAGCGCCGCGCTAGACGCCGCGCGAAGCGCGCCCGGTCAGGCGCCTACTTGAACCTGATCTTGAACGGACTGCCGTCTGCGATCAGCGCCAGCATCATGGCGTCGACGCGCAGGGCGGCCGGCGTGTTCATGCGGTACGGATTGGTCGTCACGATCGAAAAAGCGTACACGGCGTCCACCCGCTCGGCCAGCTTGGTGGAGGTGGCTCGTTGCTTGGCGTCAAGCCGTTCCCACACGGGCTTCTTGAACGCCCGGATGACGAGCAGAAGGCGCGGCGGCACCTTGGCCACACTGTCCCCCACATACAGGAACTCGAACGCCCGGTACGCCCCGTTCGTGGTGTCCGCCTTGTCGACCAGCCAGTAGCCATACTTCCACACCCCCGGCAGCGTGACCTCGGCGTTGGCCGAACCGATTTCCTGCTGGAACGGGGGCAAGACGGGTGCCGACGCGACCGTGGCGGCTGACGTCCTGGCGGCGTCCGACGACTGCGCGGCGTCGTCACACGCCACCGTCGATGCGGTGAGGGCGAGGAGCACCAGCAGGGCGCGGCGTGAACGATTGAGCATCGGCGGTGGGACAGGGTGTGATACGATGGTTATTCGGCCACCGCCAAGGGAAGATAAGCGATCGCCGGATTCACGGTGCCTCAACGGGCCCCGCCCCGCCGCAACTCGCGCTCCTTCAGCAGCGTGAACGCGATGGGAATCAACAACAGCGTCAGCACGGTGCTCGACACCATGCCGCCGATCATCGGTGCGGCGATGCGGCGCATGACCGAACTTCCCGCGCCGTCGCTCCACAGCAGCGGCAGCAACCCGGCAATGATCGCCGTCACGGTCATCATCTTGGGGCGCACGCGTTCCACGGCGCCCTCCATGACCGCCGCATAGAGCTCGCCCGCGGTGCGCGCGCCGGGTACGCGCAACTGCGCGTCCCACGCCTGGTTCAGGTAGAGCAGCATCACGACCCCGGTTTCCGCTGCCACGCCGGCCAGCGCAATGAACCCGATGGCGACCGCCACCGACCAGTTGTAGCCGAGTCCCCACGTGAACCAGAGGCCACCGACCAGCGCAAACGGCAGCGACAGCAGGACGATGGCGGTCTCTCCCATGCGCCCAAAGTTCAGGTACAGCAGCAGGCAGATGAGCACGAGCGTCGCGGGCACCACGAGCTGCAACCTGGCACGCGCGCTTTCCATGAACTCGAACTGGCCGCTCCACTGCAGGGAATATCCGGTGGGGAGCTTCACGTCGCGCTCCACCGCCTGCCGTGCGTCGCGCACATATCGTCCCAGGTCCACGCCCACCACGTCCACGTACACCCACGCAGTGGGCTGGGCCCCCTCGGTGCGCACGACCATGGGACCGGCCGTGCGCGTGATGGTCGCCACCTGTCCCAGCGGGACGTACCCCGTGCTGTTGCGGGCCGCGGCCGGCATCTGTGACGACATGTCGCCCCCCGCAGCGCGTCCGGTGCTGCCGGCGCCGAGTCCGTGGCTCGTCGGTACCAGCACACGTGCCAGTCGCTCGGGGGTGTCGCGCAGTTCCTGCGGATATCGCACGCGCACCCCAAAGCGTTCGCGTCCCTCCACCGTCTGCGTCACCACCATGCCGCCAATGGCGGCGGCAATCACCGTCTGTACGTCACCGACATTCAAGCCGTGACGCGCCGCCGCGGCGCGATCAATCGCGATGTCCAGGTAATACCCGGCCTCGGCGCGCTCGGCGTACGCGCTCCGCGTGCCTGGGACCCCCTGCACGACCATCTCGATCTGCCGGGCCAACTGCTCGAGCGTGGCGAGATCCGGGCCAAACACCTTGATCCCCACCGGCGTGCGAATGCCGGTGGCCAGCATGTCGATGCGCCCTCGAATGGGCATCGTCCACGCGTTGCGCATGCCAGGCACCTGGACCGCGCTGTCCATCATCGCGATCAGCCGGTCGTGCGTCATCCCGGCCCGCCACGCCGATGCCGGCCGCAGGGTGATGGTGGTCTCGAACATCTCCATCCCGGCCGGATCGGTGGATGTGTTGGCGCGTCCCGCCTTGCCCCACACCCGCTCCACTTCAGGGAACGTCTTGAGGATGGAATCCTGGATGCGCAGCAGTTCACGCGCCCGCGCCACGCTCACGCCAGGCAGCGTAGTGGGCATGTACAGGATGGAACCTTCGTCGAGCGGCGGCATGAACTCGCTTCCCAGCCGCGCCCATGGAATCCACGTGAGCACCAGCAGGGCGATGGCGCCGCTGAGCACCACGCCGCGGCTGCGCAGGGCCCACTCGAGCACTGGGCGGTAGATCGCAATGAGCCATCGGTTGACGGGGTTCGCCCGCTCGCGCCACAGCTTGCCGCGCACGAACAGCCCCATGGCCACCGGCACGAGCGTCACGCTCAACATGCTGGCGCTGGCCATCGCCAGCGTCTTGGTGAGCGCCAGTGGCTTGAAGAGCCGTCCTTCCTGCCCGGTGAGCGCAAAGACCGGCAGAAACGACACCGTGACCACGAGCAGCGAGAAGAACAGCGCTGGTCCGACTTCCTGCGCTGACGCAACCACCAGCCCCCAGCGCTCGCGCACCGACAAGACTCCCGTGTCGTATCGCGCCCCTCCGCCGGTGTCCGGAATGGCTCGTTCGAAATGTTTATGAAGATTCTCGATCATCACGATCGCGGCGTCGATCATGGCGCCAATGGCGATGGCGATACCGCCCAGCGACATGATGTCTGCGCCGGTGCCCAGCAGGCGCATGGCGGCGAACGCGCCCAGGATTCCCACGGGGAGCGTGAGAATGGCGACCAGCGCCGAGCGTGCGTGCAACAGGAAGGCCAGGCAGACGAGGGCGACGATCACCGACTCCTCGATCAGCGTGCGGCGCAGTGTGCCGATGGCCCGCTGGATCAGGTCGCTGCGATCATACGTCACGTGCACTACGACCCCGGGGGGCAATCCCTTCTGTACTTCGGCCAGCTTGGCCTTCACGCGCTCGATGGTCGCCAGTGCGTTCTCACCGAAGCGCATCACCACGATGCCGCCCACGGCGTCTCCACGCCCATCGAGGTCGGCGATGCCGCGACGCACGGCCGGCCCAACGCTCACACGGCCAAGATCGGCGACGCGCACCGGCGTGCCATCGTCATCGGCGCCCACCACCACCTGCTCGATGTCCGACAGCGACTTCAGGTAGCCAAGAC
>CANNKR010000091.1 GCA_947504615.1 Gemmatimonadota bacterium
AGCACAGGGAGAGGGCAAAGTACGCCAGGGCCTTGGGCCCGAGCAGCCACCAGATGGCCACGTTGAAGGCCAACTGCACGACCCAGTTGAACGCGACCCACGGCTCCACGAGGCGGATTTCACGCAGGCGGATGGTGCGCGCGATCTGGAAGAGCGGGAAGGCGAGGAGCCAGAGCGCCTTGCCCACGAAGAAATGGCGGATCAGGTGGGCCTCCCAACGACTCGGGAGGTCGGCATCGAGTTCGGGGACGCCCTGGAACGAATGGTGCTTGAGGTGGTAGGTGCGGAACGAGATCGCGCTCGGGAAGAACTGCGGCAGGTTGGCGACAATGGCGGCGAGCATGTTGGACGCGCGCCGCGCAAAGACCATCCCGTGGGCACACTCGTGGACCATCACGAAGAGCGCGTGATCGAGGAAGGCGCCGGCACTCCACGCGACCGCGACGACCACCCACCACGGCTGGGCCTGAACAGCGGCCGCGAGCAGCAGTTGCACGATGACCGCAGCGGCAATGAGAACCGCGGTCCACGGATTCCGGCCGATGAGGGCGCGCAGTTCGGGGTGGGCGCGCAGGATGGCTTGCGTGCGCGCGCGATGCGGCTCGGGGGCGTCGCTCCACACGAAATCGGTTGCTGGCATCCTTGATTCTAGTCAGGTGGGGCGGTGGTGCCAGCGGGGGGCGGAGCACCACCCGGTGCTCCGCCCCCCAGCGGACCTGCGAACGAGATCGCGATCAACAACACCTCGCTAGGCGATGGGCTCCGGCTCGAGCACCTTCTCCACAGCCTTCCCGCCGACCGCACTGACGTAGTACACCTTGGCGCCAACACGCGCCGACACCACGCGCTTCACTTCGTTGTCCTCGAAGTAGATCCCTGCGTCGTTGTCGCAGGCGTATCCCGGCTTCATCTCACCCGAGGCGATCAGCTTCTGATACAGGGGCCGCCGCCCGGCTTCGGCGTCGTAGTGCGGCGAGTGGCTCCCCTTGATGAATCCGAGGCACTGGACGATGGACAGCTCCTTCGGGCGCGAGTCGGTGGTCCCTTCCTCGAACCAGCACAGGGAACCAGCGCTGGCTCCGCCGAGGACGATCCCGCGGTCCCACGCATTCCTGAGCACGACGTCGATACCCTGTGCCTTCCAGATCGCCTGTTGGTTGAGGGTGTTGCCCCCCGACGCAACGATGCCGTCCATGGAAAGCAGGACTTCGTCCCATCCCTGCTTCTGCCTGAGGCTCCCGATGAAGCTCTCCTGGACGTACGGCTCGACTTCCAACGGCGCACAGTCCTGATAGAACTGGATGATCCCCGCGGGGCGGTCGGCCGATGCGGTGGGCAGATAGCAGATCCGCGGCCGCTTCTTTCCCGTGAGCGCGGCCATGTAGCGGATGAACGCCGTGTGGTATGCGCCACCCGCGATCAGAATCTTTCGGGTCCCCGCCGGGGTGCCGAACCCCGGGTTCGTGCTCTTCACCTCGGGGTTCACACCGTCGGGGGTGAACCGGCCGGCACCCATGGCGCCAATTGCCGAGGCGATGAGAAATTCTCTGCGTTGCATAATCAGGACTCCCGTGCAGGATGGTTGGCACGTCGCGCCGACAGGATGACGCAATCACCGAAACGACCGAAGGCGGACCGCGCACCACCCGGTGCTCCGCCGCCTTCGGTGACACATCAGCCGGGCGGGATCAGTTGCCCAGCACGTTCACGCACCCCTTGGGCTGCGGGGAACGCTGGTTACACTCGTCCACAGGGATCGGAATGAGCGGGAACACCCGGTGTGACGGCAGCTGCCGCACCAGATCGCCCAACCGGTTGTACCGGCGTGAATCCACCCACCGGTGCCCATACTCGAAGAACAGCGAGTATCGGCGGTCGTACAGGATCTCGGTCACGAGATCGCCGGCGAAATCGTTCGCGAGCGGCGCAAGGCCACCCTGGTTGGTGCGGACAAAGTTGAGGTCCGTAATCGCGGCCGCGCGGTTGCCCGACCGGTAGTACGCCTCGGCGCGAAGAAGAATCAACTCCTCGTTGCGGATGATCGGGACCGGCGTCACGTTCGTCGGATAGACGATTGGCCGCACGTTCGAGCTGATTCCCTGCGTGGCGAGGTTCACCGTGCCGACGATCGCCTTGTTCGTCGCCCGGAGGTCGCGGCTTCCATCCGCGCGCTTGCGGGCATCGACGAGGAATTCCGGCACCGCCACCAACGCACGCGGCGCCGGATCGTAGAGCGGATTCGGGGAATCGCCGGATGCCGTCGTAAACGTAAAGAAGACTCCGGTGTTGAACGATGCAGGCGTCGTCGCGGCGGTATTGATGAACGACTCACTGAGTGCCGCGAGCGCCTCGGGCCACTTCTCCCGATAGACTTCCATCCGCGCTTTCAACGCGCGGTTGACTTTGGTGTAGTTGACCGGCGTGTTGAATCCGGCAAACCCCGACGGCAGCGTGAAGGGGAACGCCGTCCCTGCCGACGCGAGGGCCGTCTTTCCTTCGTCGAAGAGCGCCGCTGCCCGCGTGTATCCTTCCTCGCGCGTGACCCACGGTCCCATTTCCGTCGTGCTCTTCGGCACGCTGACCACGAGGCCGAAGGTGTCGCGCGCGCGCAGCTGGTTCACCAATTCCTGCGCCATCATCGTCTTCACGAACCCTTCCACCCCTGCCCGCTGGGCGGCGGTGTAATCGGGGACGTTGGGGAGCACGTCCAGGATCGTCGAAGCCGTCCGCAGGTTCCGATAGGTGTTCGACCACCCGACATCCACCCCGAACCCGCCCGGCTCGAGCGGGCCGATGAGCAGCGCGAGCACATTGCGCGGCTCGGCGCCGTCGAGATTCATGATCTCGCGCCCGAAGACACCCATCGTGCTCGCCCACGTGCCTGCGCTGCCTCGCGCGCCGGCGATGAGCCCGGCGACGGTCGTGTTGACCGTGGCAGCGTTGGGCGCATTCTCGAGCTGACTCGTGTTGGGACTGTTGTAGTTCGGCACAATTACTTCTTTGCACGCCGTCAGGGCGGCGAGGAGCGCGGTGGCAAGAACCACCCGCGACCTGGCTTCAGTGTAGGATGACATGTTAGAAGTTCACGCTGAAGTTGAGCCAGAAGGAGCGGCTTGCCGGATACGCGGCGAGCTCGCGATTGCGCTGGATGGAGTTGGGAACGCCCGTCGCCCCGAAGTTCTGCGCCTCCGGATCGCCTCCGCGGAACTTCGTCCACCAGTGGAGATTGCGTCCGCTGAACGACAGCTTTGCCCCGCTGGCCCCCGACCACCACATGGTCGCCCATGCCTGCGGCACATCCCACGTGAGCGTGACTTCGCGGAGCTTCGTGAACGAAGCGTCCTGATAGTAGATCCGCGTGACCTGCAGGTACGAAGTGCGGCGTACCTCGCCGACCTTGCGCCCGACGGCATCGAGTTGCTCGTAGTCCGACGAGTTCTGGCCGAGGTCGTAGTGACGCCACGTGCCGTTGGCGAGCATGCCGCCAAGTTGGCGATCAATGAGTGCGTAGAAGGTGAGGCGCTTCCAACGCACCTCGTTGCTCAAACCGGCGTTCCAGAGCGGATTGCCGTCTCCCATGACCACCGGCACGACGACGCGCCCACCTGCCTGCGGCAGGGTGTCGTTGCCAATGAGCTGAGTGGCCGACTTGCCCAACTCGATTTTCACGGCGCCCGTCTGCGGCGTGCCGAGCAGGAAGGCCGGCACGGGGAGCTTGGTCACCTTCGAGCGGTTCATGCCCCAGTTCAGGCGCGCCGTCCAGGTCCAGTCGGGAGTCGCAATGGGGAACGCGGCAATCGCCACTTCGTTGCCGGTGACATCCATCGCCGCACCATTCGACGTCTCGCTGCTGAATCCCGACGTCGGGGGAAGCGTGCGCGTGATGAGCAGGTCGGAGATCTTGCGAACGAATGATGTCACGGACAACGTGGCACGGTTGTGCAGAATTTGCATGTCGGCGCCAAGTTCGAACTCGCGCTGACGCTCGGGCCGGATGTCGGAGGCGGCAACCGCAGAGCCCACACGGAACGCCCCGAGGCCGTCGATGCTGGAGAGGTCGAGATTCGTGAACTTCTGGCCATACAGCGGCTGGTTGCCCGTCTCGCCGTAGGCGAATCGGAGCTTGAAATCATCCACCCAGCCCTGACGCAGGACCCCGAAGCGGTACGAACTCGCGGCCTTGGGGAAGAGATAGAACTTTCCCGGGTCGCCGTTGTTGCTGCTGCGATCGGCGCGCGCGCCGACGGTCAGCAGGAGCTTCTCGCGCCAGAGCGCCTCGCTCTGGAAGAACATGCCGAAGTCCTCGACCTTGAGCCGCGACTCGTCCACGTCACGGACGGTACCAGAGGTCACGACCTGGAGGCCGCCGAGCAGGTTCTGCGCGGACGCGCGGGTCTGATTGAACTCACGCCGCTCGCTCTGTGAACCCACCTGCGTGGTGACCTTTAGCTCGTTGTTGGGCGTCCATCCATGAACCAGGTTCAGGTTGATGTTGGACTGCACGTTCGTCGCCTTCGAGTTCACCGACGTACCGGGGAGCCCATCCACCGGCTCGAACTGGAGCGTCGGCGGGGAATACACGAGGTTGGTCTGGTTCAGGACGTCTGCACCGCCGTAGCCGATGAACTTCAGCGTCTGCTTCTCCCCGGTGTACAGATCGGCGGTCAAGCGCAGCGAGTTGATGCTGCGCCACACCCCCTCCCCATTCTTGAACTGATCAATCGTCTGCAGCGGATTGGACGGGTAGAACAGGTTGACCGGCCACGAGCCGTCCGCCCTCCGTCGCAGTTCGAGGAAACTGGGAATCTTCGTCAGCGCATACGCGATCGAGTTCCCGGCGTTGTCGTTGCCGAAGAGGCCGCGGTCGCTGGTGGTACGAATCAGTTCGCTCCCCACCTGCAGGCTCACCCGGCTGGAGAGCTTCTGGTCGAGGTTGACGCGGAGCCCGTCCTTGCGGGCGAAGGTGTTGCGGACGATGCCCTCTTCGTCGCGGACCGACCCGGACACGAAATACCGCGTCGTCTCCGAACCGCCGCTGACGCTCAGCGACATGTCGTAGTTGATCGGGTTGTTGCCGTAGGCTTCGGTCTCGTAGTCAATCGACCGGGTCGCATCGTAGTAGGGCGTGATCCCCGCGCCAAACACGGTGATGGCGTCGGCCAGCGACTTGAACTGCCGCGAATGGTTACGGTAGGCGAGCTGGGCGCCGCCCATTCCCGTGCGCAGGTTGAACTGCGGCTTGCCCGCCTGGCCACGCTTGGTCGTGATGATGACCACGCCACCGGCGGCCTTCGACCCGTAAATCGCCGCGGCCGCGGACCCCTTGAGGATGTCGACGTTCTCGATGTCGTTCTGGTTGAGGTCCGCGATGCGGTTGACCGGCGCCTCCTGGTTGCCGACGGAGATCGCCGAGCCGGCGGCGCGCGTCACCTTGTTCGTTCCCGAGCCGATCGAGACGTCGCTGACGATGACGCCGTCGATGACGTAGAGAGGAGTGGCAGATCCCAGGATCGAACTGATGCCTCGAATGCGGATGGTGTTGCCGCCGCCCGGAGCGCCCGTGGACTGCGAGATCTGCACACCGGCGACCTTGCCCTGAAAGGCATTCTCGATCGATTGGGCGGAGACCTTGCTCACCTCGGTGCCGCTCACGCTGGCTACATCGTTCGCGAGGTTGCGACGCGAGATACCGGTCGCCTGACCGGTCACGACGACCTGATCAAGATTGAGGACGCTCACCTTGAGCACGATCTCGACCGTGTTCGTGGTCGCCGGGACCGTCACGTTGGCAGGCGGAAAGCCGATGCGTCGCACGGTGAGCACCACGTCACGCATCGGCGCGCCGCGAATGATGAATGTGCCATCATTGCGGCTGAGTGCGCCGATGGTTGTTCCTTTCACCTGGACCTGGGCGGCCGCGAGTGGCGTGTGCAAGCCCTCTTCGACGACCGTCCCGGTGATGGTGCGCCCCTGGGCGGCGAGGGCGCCGGCCGAGAGTACGAAGGCAGCGGCCAGGACGCAGCTGCGGGCAAAAAACTTCCGCATCATCTAGTAGTTCCTCCACCAGGGTGTGGTCGTGCCGTCCGGCTTGTGCCGCAATCCGTATTCGGCCATGTCCATCAGGCGGCCGATGTTGCCTCCGGGCCCGCTGTAGCAGTGCCCGCGCTGGTCACCCCACACGAAGTAGCCCTCGTAGTGCGGATTGGCCGTCGTCTTCATCCACGCTTCGAGTTCGCGAGTGGCGCGGTCGAGGTGGAAGTTGTCCATGTCGCCGATGTAGATGTGCACCTTGTCCACGAGCTTGGGCCCGACCGTCGGCCAGCTGCGCTTCAGATATTCCAGGATGTCGTAGTTGTCCTTCCAGTACTGGGCCACGGTGCGGTCGATCACGCCGGTCCTGGGATCGAACACGGGCTTGAAGTATCCGTCGGCACCGAGCGGCCCGAAGGTCGAACTCCACACGTCGAGCTGCCCTGTGCCGCTGCGTCCCTTGGTCCCGTTGACGAGTTCCATCCAGGCGCGCTGCTGGGCGGTCTGGCGCACCTCGCCGTTGATTTCGCGCGAGTTGATGGTGGGCGTGCGATGCCAGTCGGTGACCTGCTTGAAATAGCCGTTGTCGTCCTTGTACAGGTTCATCCCCTCGACGTCCGTGAAGGTCACCGGATCGGGGCAGTAGCTCCACGTGCCACCGAAGAAGTCCGGATGCCACACCTGGAGGGCGAGTGACTCCCAGCCGCCGGTGGAACCGCCGGACAGCCAGCGCGCCCACGGCTCCTTGATCACCCGATACCGCTTCTCGAGCTCCGGAATGAGCTCGTTCATGAAGGCGTCGCCATAGGGGCCGCTATTCACGGAGTTCACGGCATACGAATCGTCGAAGTACGGCGTCGGGTGCTGGAAGGTCACCGCGATCATCCGCGGCGTGCCGTCGGCGAGCCACCAGTTGCGGAACACGCTGTCACGCTCAAACCCATACGGCGCGGCGGTGGAAAAATGCCCCTGGATATGGTTGACCGGATAGCTGATCGTGCTCGTCGCGTAACCTTTGGGAAGCAGAATCGTTGCGCCGACGTAGATGGGCCGTCCCCAGAACTTGGTCAACGAGGGGGACTCGAACTTGAACCGCTGGACGTACTCGTTGTCCGCCGGGAGGGCGATCGGCGGGATCACCTTGGTGACACTGAGCTTCACCGTCGAGGCCGCGAGCGGATCGACGCGAAGCTTCTGAGGCTCGCTGTAGAGGTTGCCGGGCGAGCGATTCCACGCCTGCCCTTCCCACTGGTCGTCGTGCATCCAGACCGTGTGGCCGTCGGCCCGCTTGAACTCGCTGTACACGTTGACGACGGCCTGCACCCAGTACTCGCCAGCCGGAATGTCCGCCATGTCGGCCACGGGAGTCCCGAGGTCGGTGCCATCCACCAGGATCGGCCGACCGGCCACGACCGCGGTGAAATCGCGACCGAACATCGGCGCGCCGACTCGGCCCACCTGGAGCCGAGGTTCGCGGTCGTTGATACGCGAAAACAGCACGTAGGCACGCCCGGTGGTCGCGCCGGCGCGCACGGCAGCCGGGATGGTGATCTCGAACCGCACCTTGGCCTTTCCTGACGGCCAGTCAAGCAACGGCGCACGCTGCGCAGCAAGCGGCAGCGCGATGACGAGGGCGGAGAGCAGCCCCCCTGAACGGAGAAGGGTCACGGCAGGATGCCCAGGCTGATGTGAGAGGGACGCGCGGCTGAACGGAAGACCGTCATCGTCGCCGGACGGTAGTCGCTGTCCTTGGCGCGATAGATGTTGGGGACGAAGACCTGCGGATTGCGATCCACGGCGGGATACCAGGTGCTCTGCACCTGGATCACGATCCGGTGTCCCTTCTTGAACGTGTGGAAGACATCGTCGAGGGGGACCCGCACGCTGTCCGGCTGGTTGGCCACGAGCGGCACGCTCTTTTCATAGCCGCGCCGCCAGCGGGCACGGGCGACACCAGGGCGCACCAGACGCTCGTACGAGTCGAGCCGCGGCCCGCCGACAACCTCCGCCGGCGCAAAATCAGGGTACTGGTCCACGAGTTTCACGATGAAGTCGGCGTCGGTGCCCGTGCTGGCGATGTGCAGCAGCGCCGACACCGGACCAGCAACGGTGACATCCGCGGCGAGCACCTCGGAGCGGTAGACGAGCACGTCCGGGCGTCGGCTGGCGAATCGCTGGTCTTCGGTGGGATACGCCGAGTTGAAGCCGAACGTCATCCCCATCGTGTAGGGCACCGGCTTCGCCGGGTCGCTCAGGTACTGGTCCGCCAACGTGCCCGCGGCTGGCTTGGAGAAGTCGGCGGCGCCGTTCTCGCGGAGGTAGAGCTCGCGCCCCACCGCTTGCTTCGGCGGCCACGACTCGAAGCGATGCCACGTGTTGCCCCCGGCCTCGAACATCAGCGCGCCACCGAAGTTGCTGCCGCGGCAATCGTCCTTGAGGACACAGCGGAAGGTCGGCATGCCGACCGAGTCGCGATAGAACTTGCCGGTGGGACTCCCCATGGAAAACGCACCGAACGTGGGGAAATCACCGCGATTCCAGCCGCCGTGCGACCAGGGCCCCACCACGAGCATCTGCTTGGTGCCCTTGCTGATCGTCTGCATGGAGCGGTTGAGCTGGAGCATCCCGTAGGGGTCTTCGACGTCGTACCACCCACCAACGAGGAGTACGGTCGGCTTCACGTCCTTGGCATTGCGCCAGAGCGAACGGGCCTGCCAGTAGGCGTCGTAGTCCGGGTGCGCGGAGACCGAGTCCCAGAAGGCGATGCGTCCCTGCAGCGGACCCTGCGCGTAGTTGGACATGGCGCCGATCTTGAGGTGCCAGGCATAGCCATCTGTCGTGCCGGCGTCGGGCCCAGCGGGATACTGGGTGACCGGCCCGCTGCGCGGCTGGTCAAACCCTTTGAGGAAGTTGTAGGTCTGGGCGAGCTTGAAAAGCCCGTTCATGTGGCGATCGTCGCCGAGCCACCAGTCGATCATCGGCGCCGAGGGATACGCGAGCTTGTGCGCCGGATGGGCCTCGAGCATGCCCGCCGCGACCATGAACCCCGGGGCGGAGTTCCCCCACGTGCCCACGCGACCGTTGTGGTGCCCGACGTTCTTGAGGATCCACTCGATCGTGTCGTAGGTGTCGGACGACTCGTCGGTCTCGCCGGGCTTGCGATTCGGCCCTTTGTGCGGGGTCATGAACGAGAACCAGCCCTCGCTCATGTAGCGACCGCGCACGTCTTGATTGACGAAGATCCAACCCTCGGCGTCCAGACCCGGGAACGGCCCGAGTTGGGCGGAATACGCATTGGGTCCGTACGGCGCGATGCCGTACGGGGTGCGCATCAGGAGGATCGGGACCGCGGTGGTCGTATCGCGGGGCGTGTAAATGGAAGTGAACAACTTGGCGCCGTCCCGCATTGGGATCAGCACCTCGCGCTTCACATACTGGGTGCGAACACGTGCGATCGCATTCGAATCCGGCGCCGGGCGCTGTGCCGGCAGGTAGGTCGCGGCCAGGAACACCGCAGCTGCAAATGGGCGGCTGAGCAAAGCGCACCTCGACGTCAGGGAACATCCAAAACGGAGTCGGGTAAGAGCCTACCAAAATGAGAGGTTAGGATTCCCCCCCCAGCCTGTCAAGCGTGGGCCGGGGCGTTCAACCCTACTCAGCGGTCGCGCGTAATGACCGATTGCGCTGGCGCCGCAAGCCACATGGCTCCCCCAGCGGACCGGGAAGATCGGGCGCACCGAACGGCTGCAACCGCCCCGCTGGCCGACCCGAGCGCCCGGGCGTATCGTCATGGCGCCGCACGGTCTCCCAGCCATCGAGGTCCACATGACGCGCTTCCACCGCAGCCTCTCGCTTGCGCCCCTGTTTCGCCTGCTCGCCACCCTCGCGCTGGTCATCGCGGCCACCGCGATCCCCCTGGCGGCGCAGACGCAACGCCTCGCCCCGGCCGACCTCTTCGATCTCGAGTACGCGGCCGATCCCCAGCTCTCGCCGGACGGCCAGTGGGTGGCGTACGTTCGCCAGTGGAGCGACATCGGCACCGATCGCCGCTACGGCAACATCTGGATCGTTCGCACCGACGGTACGGGCCATCGCCCGGTGACGAGCGGCAAGTTCAACGAAGACACGCCGCGCTGGTCGCCCGACGGCAAGCGCCTGGCGTATGTGTCGAATCGCAGCGGTGCGGCGCAGATCTGGCTGCGCTACATGGACACGGGCGAGATGTCGGCGCTCTCCAACCTGCGCACGCCCCCCTCGGGGCTGAGCTGGTCGCCCGACGGCGCCCAGATCGCGTTCATCGCGCTCGTGCCGGGCGCGCCGTTCATCGTGGGCACGCCGCTCACCCCGCCGCCCGGCGCCACGTGGGCCGCGCCGCCGAAATACGATAACCGACTCGTCTTTCGCTTCAACGACGTCGGCGAAGTCCCCCGCGGCTTTTCCCATGCCTTCGTCGTGCGCGCCGATGGCGGCGCCCCACGACAGATCACGAGCGGCGATTTCTTCCACGGCGGGCAGTTCGGCGGCGGTTCCCTCGCCTGGACTCCCGACGGCGCCGAGTTGATCGTACCGGCGCGGCGCGGCGAGAACCCCGAGTTCAACTCGCGCGATTCCGACCTGTGGGCCTTTGCCGTGACCGGAGCGACGGCGGCCCGTCGCCTCACCACGCGCTTTGGACCGGACCAGAGTCCCGCTGTGTCGCCGGACGGGCAGTGGATCGCGTACGTCGGATACAACGACCGACATCAGGGCTACCAGAACACGCAGCTGTCCGTGATGAAGCGCGACGGCAGCGGCTCTCGCATCGTCTCGGGCGCGGTGGATAACAGCGTCGCCAATCCGCAGTGGAGCGCCGACGGCAAGGCGATCTACGTGCAGAACGACGACAAGGGCGACACGAAGGTCCTGCGCATCACACTCGACGGACGGGCCAGCATCGTCGCGGAACACATCGGCAGCGGCACCAGCGCCTACTCCGGCGGTTCCTACACCGTGGCGCGCGATGGCGGCGTGACCTACACGGCGAGCACCACCGATGTGCCATCGAACGTCGGGTACGCGGCGCCCGCGCCGGCAGCCGCATCGACGCCCGGGGCGCGGCCCGCCGCTCCGCGGCTGCTCACCTCGCTCAATGCCTCGCTGCTGGCCAGCCGCACCCTCGGACAGGTCGAGGAGATCTGGTACAAGTCCAGCAAGGACGCGCGACCGATCCAGGGATGGATCATCAAGCCGCCCGCCTTTGATCCGGCAAAGAAGTATCCGCTGATTCTCGAGATTCACGGCGGCCCGTTCGCAAACTATGGCGACCGCTTCGACGAGGAAAAGCAGATCATGGCCGCCGCCGGGGCCGTGGTGCTGTACACCAATCCCCGCGGCAGCACGAGCTACGGCGAGGCGTTCGGCAACCTCATCCACCACGCCTACCCCGGCGACGACTTCTTCGACCTCAACAGCGGCGTCGACGCGGTCATCGCCAAGGGGTACATCGACACGGCCAACCTGTACGTGACCGGTGGCAGCGGCGGCGGCGTGCTCACCGCGTGGATGATCGCCCACACCGACCGGTTCCGGGCAGCGCTCGCGTTCTACCCCGTGATCAACTGGGAAAGCTTTGCCCTCACAGCCGACATGGCGCCGACGGCGGTGAACGACTGGTTCCCCGGCTTCCCCTGGGACAACCGCGAGAACTACGCGGGGCGGTCGCTGCTGAACGTGGTGAAGAACGTGAAGACGCCGACGCTGATCATGACC
>CANNKR010000092.1 GCA_947504615.1 Gemmatimonadota bacterium
AAGCAGGTCGAAGTGCAGCGTCTCTCGGTGTCTGCGCCGGTCATGCGCCAGGAAATCGAGAATCTGCCGCTCAACGCGCGCGGCCTGATGAACCTCGCGGGCGTCGCCCCGGGCATCAAGACCTACGCGCCGCAGTCCGGCCGCACGCTGCCGTCGGCCGGCGGCGCGCCGGACAACCGCTTTTTCAACGTCTACGTCGACGGCGTCGAGATGAAGAGCCTGTACAACGGCAACATCGTCGGCCTCGGCCAGACGGGGTCGCCGCTGCCGCAGGAAGCGATCGAGCAGTTCCGCGTCTTCGTGAACCCGTATGACGCCGAGTATTCGCGCGCCGGGTCGTACGTGATCTCGACGGAAAGCCGCCGCGGCACGAACAAGTGGGAAGGGTCGGCGTTCGGCTTTCTGCAGAACAAGGACATGATCACGCAGAACGCCTTCCAGACGTACGTGCCGAACTTCAACCGCCAGCAGGTCGGCTTCAACATCCGCGGCCCGCTCAAGAAGGACAAGCTGTTCCTGGCCACGAGCTACGAGCTGACGAACACGGCGTTCTATCTGGACGTGAACCCGACGAGCGGCGACTGGGCATCGAAGGGGTACAAGGGCTCGTTCCTGGCGCCCAACAAGAACCACACGCTCTTCTCGCGCCTGACGTACGTGCAGAGCCCGGCGATCACGTATGACGCCATGGTGTCGGCCCGTTATCTGGATGGCGAGGGCAACTTCGGCGCCAAGGTCTCACAGAACGCCGGCATTACCCAGAACTACGACATCTATACCGCGCAGCTGCGTCAGCGCTTCCTCAAGGCGGGCGGCAACTTCGTGAATGAAGCGAGTCTGCAGCTGGTGAGCTGGAGCCACAACGAGGCGCCGCTCAATCCGGGTCCGCAGCTGAACTACCCGGGCATCACGTTCGGCACGAGCGGCTTCCCGCTCATCCTCAAGGAACTCCACCTCCGCGCCGTGGACCGCGCCACGTGGAACATCGACAACGCCTCGGGTTCGCACGTGATCAAGGCCGGCGTGGAGCTGAGCAGCATCACGGCCAGCCAGAACTTCGCGAACAACAAGGACGGCACGTTCAACTTCCTGACGGACACGTCGTCGCTGCCGTACACGGCGTCGATCGCGGTCGGCTTCACCGACCCGAACGGCACCGAGGATGCCAAGGCCGCCGCGGATGGCGTCACCACCGGCGTGTACATCAACGACGAATGGCGCGTCAAGGACAACTTCACGCTGAGCATCGGCATGCGGCACGACGTCGAGCTCAACACGATGAACAACAAGTACACGGTCCCCTGGGCCAGTGACACGACGATGCAGCGGCTGGAGGCCAACGGCGGCCCGCTTGCGGGCTACCTGAACCGCGGCGACCGCAAGAACCAGCTGGGCAACTTCTCGCCGCGCATTTCGTTCTCGTGGGATCCGACGCGGCAGAACAAGACATTCGTGCGTGGCGGCTTTGGCGTCATCTACGACCGCGTCACGAGCTTCATGGGCTTCCAGGAGCGCAAGAACTCCACGTGGCGCGTGTACAACTTCACGTTCAACAACACGACGAACCTGCCCACCAAGGATCCCGCCGTGCTGCGGGCCCGCGTGCTGGCCGGCCAGTCGGGGTCGCCGGCGCCGATCCTCATGAAGCACGACATGAAGACGCCGAAGAACTACCAGATGTCGCTGGGCGTCGGCCACCAGTTCAACGAGCAGTTCGGCATCAACGTGGACTACGTGCGCCAGCACCTGGTGAACCTCTACGTCCAGCGCAACCCGAACTACACCGACAAGTCGGTGACGCCCAACGTGCGCAAGCTGACGCCGCGCTTCGGCGACATCGTCCTCTGGGATGACATCGGCGAGGCCTGGTATTCGGCCTTCCTCGTGTCGTCGACCTACCAGCGCAACAAGACGCGCATCAACCTGGCGTACACGCTCGGCTACTATCAGGGCAACTTCGACACGGCCGCGCTGCCCAACTTCGCGCTGCCGTTCCTGTTCAACCGCCAGCGCACCACGGGCGACGAGCGTCACCGCCTGGTGCTGTCGGAAGTGAGCCAGATTCCGTTCGGCTTCAACCTCTCCACGGTCGCCACCTTCGCCAGCCCGCGTCCGTACACGAGCATCGACGGCCGCGACATCAACCTCGACAACATCACCGGGGACGACTACACGGGCGGCACGACGACGGCGTCGGGCAACCGGACGGTCATGCCGTCGGGCGCGTGGGAGAACTGGTATCGCTCGGTGGACGTGCGGCTCTCGCGTCCGCTGTACACCATCAACGGCAAGAAGGTGAGCTTCTCGGCCGAAGTGTTCAACATGTTCAACTGGTACAACAAGCTGTCGTTCGGCGGCACGCAGTTCACCGCCACCGGCACGGCCGTGGCGTCGTACGGTGTCGCGACGGGCGCCTTTGCGGCCCGGCAGATGCAGGCTGGCCTGCGCGTCGACTTCTAGTCGACGGCGCATGCTGCACCGCAGGGATTACGGGGGTCGGTCGCGAGAGCGGCCGGCCCCCGTGGTCGTGTGGCCCGGCGTGGCAGGGGCACACGCATGGGGGCGGGGGTTGACCACGCGTGACCCGCGCCGGAAGTTCACGCCATGATTCGTCCATTCGCCGCGCGTGCGTGGTGTGCCGTTGTGTGCCTCCTGCTGGCGGTGGCGGGGCGTGTCGGCGCGCAGGGGGCGTACCGCCTGGTGTCATTGCGCGTGGCCGATGAGGGGACGCAGGCGCCGCTGCCCGGCGTGCGGGTGACGGTGCAGGGGGTGGGCGACCGCGAGTGGAACACGGATGAGCGCGGCGGTGTGCTGGTGGCCGTGGCGCGCGATGCCCGCGCGGTGATCCAGCTGCGGCGCATGGGCTACGCGCCGCTGACCGTGATGGTCCCCGCGCTGAGCGATTCGACCGAGTTGCAGGTCGTCCTGCAGCGGGCCGTGCAGTCGCTCGACACCGCCAAGATCGTGGGTGAGGCGTCTTCGACGATGTTCGCCGGGTTCGAGGGGCGCCGCCTGCGCGGCGCCGGCTCCGCGACGTTCATCACGCGCGATCAGATCGAGAAGCAGCTGGCCATCCGCACCATCGACGTGGTGCGTCGCGCGGCGGGGACGCGTGTGATCGACAGCAGCGGCGTGCTGCTGGTGGCATCGTCCCGCGGCAGCAAGGCCGTCATCGGCGGCGGCGCGGCAGGGGTCAAGGGGGGCAAGGGCGGCTTCGATCTGGCCCCGTGCGTGATGCGTGTGGCGGTGGATGGTTCGCTGCGTGAGGCGGGGTTCTCGCTCGATGCGATCGCCCCGTCCGAACTCCACGGGGTGGAGGTGTATCCGGGCCCGGCCACCATGCCCGCCGAGTTCAGCGGCCTGCGCAAGGACGCGTACTGCGGCCTCGTCATGATCTGGACCCGGCGCGGCCCGTAGCGCCGACGCTGTTCCGTGGACACATTCAGCGCGCCTTCAGCCCCCGAGACGATGCACGCCACCAGCCCCGTTGTCGCTTCGCCCGTTGCCGAGCGCGTCATTCCCCGACGATCCGTGGTGTCGTGGGTCCTGTACGACCTCGCCAACACGATTTTTTCGATGGGCGTGGTGTCGATGTACTTCTCGTTTTATATCCGTTCCGAGGTCGGGCCCGGTCGCGCCGATTCGGCGTACGGGCTGATCTCCGCGCTTTCGATGGGCATCATCTTCGTCGTCTCGCCGATGCTCGGGGCGATGACCGACCGCGCCCGCACGCGAATGCCCTTTCTGGTGTGGAGCACGCTCATCTGCGTGACGCTCACGGCGATGCTTGGCCGTGCCGACTACCGGGTGACGCTGCTGTTGTTCGTGGTGGCCAACGCCGCCTATCAGGCGGGGTTGCAGTTCTATGACGCCATGCTCCCCGAGGTGACCACCGTCGAGAACCGCGGTCGCATCAGCGGCATTGGCGTGGGCGTTGGCTACCTGGGATCGTTCATCGCGGTCGGACTGGGGATCTACTACGGCACGGGGGACCTGCCCAAGCTCTTCGGGTTGATCGCGGTCGTCTTCCTGATCTTCGCGATTCCCTGTTTTCTGTTCGTGCACGAACAGGGCAATCCCAATCCGCGCCCTGTCTTCGACTGGACCGCGATGAAGGCGTCCACCCGCGACACCATCGCCACCTTCCGCAACGGCCATCAGTATCCTGGGCTCATCCGATTCCTCGTGGGGCGCGTCTTTTATACGGACGCCATCAACACCGTCATTTCCATCATGACGTTGTACACGGTGAACGTCGCCGTGGCGAGCGGTCAGGGCGAAGACGCGGCCAAGAAGACCGCCTCGCTGATCATGATGGTCGCCATCAGCTTTGCCGTGCTCGGCGGTTTCTTCTGGGGCTGGCTCGCCGACCGCATCGGCCCCAAGCGGACGCTCAACATCGTGCTCGTGATGTGGATGGCCACGTTCGTGGCCGCGGCCGCCATGGGGCTGATGCACCTGCCGTTGCCGCTCTTTTTCGGTGTCGCATCGGCGGCGGGCATCGCGCTGGGCGGCATCTGGGCCGCCGACCGGCCGCTGATGCTGCGGCTCACGCCTCCTGACCGCATTGGCGAGTTCTACGGATTGTACGGCATGGTGGGGCGCTTCTCGGCTATCACCGGTCCTATCATCTGGGCCATCGTCGCCAAGCTGACCATCGAGAACGGCCTGCTGAAAGTGGAGCAGGGGCAGGGGGTCGGCGTGCTGGTGCTGCTGATTCTGGTGGGGATCTCGTTCTACATCCTGCGACCCGTGTCGGACGCACCGCGCGACTGGTCGCAGCTGGCCCCGCCCAAGTGACCCGGGGTCCAGCCGGCGTCCGCGGCGATCCATGCGCTTCCCGGTCATAGATATCCTGCTCGCCGCGGCGGTCATTGCCGTGGCGATCGTCGTCGGTGCCGGCTGGTACTGGCGGCGCTGGGTGCGGCGCACGGCGCGGCGCGCGCACCGGCGATTCGGCGCGCGGATCGACCGCTTCAAGCTGACGAGCAAACGCTACATCACCGATGCGCTGCTCAATGACGTCGAAGTGGCCGCGGCGGTACGGGCACATGCCGTGCTCCACGGCATGGAGGAGCGCGTCGTCTGGGCGCGCGTGCGCGTCTACCTCGGCGAAATCGTCCCGGCGTTCTCGCTGCTCATGTACTACCAGTTCGGGTACGCCCTCTCCCGCATGCTGCTCGGGATGTTCTACAAGGTCACGGTGGATTATGTGCGTCGCGAGTCCATCGACGACCTGCCGCGCGAATCGATTGTCATCTACCTGCTGAACCACCGCAGCAACGCCGACTTCGTGCTGGCCAGCTACGCGCTGGCCGGCGAGGTCGCCATCTCGTACGCGGTGGGCGAGTGGGCGCGGGTCTTCCCGCTGGAGTACCTGTTCAAGTCGTTCGGGTCGTACTTCATTCGGCGCCGCTACCGCGAGCCGCTGTACCACGCGGTGCTCGAGCGCTATGTGCAGCTGATCACGCGCAACGGCGTGACGCAGGGGATCTTTCCCGAGGGCGGTCTCACCCGCGACGGCCACCTGCGCCCTTCCAAGGTCGGCCTGCTCGACTACCTGCTGGGCGTGGCACGCGAGCCCGGCTTTGCCGAGCGGATGTATGTGATCCCCGTGGCGCTCAACTATGATCGCGTGCTCGAGGACCGCACGTTGCTGCGCGAGTTGCGCACGCACGAGGGCGCGCCGAAGGCGCGGCGGCTGGCGCAACTGGGCGAGGTGCTGCACTACGCGTCGTGGAACGTCGGGCGGGCGCTGTGGCGCCGGTGGAAGCGCTACGGGCGGGCGGCGGTGGTCATTGGCGAGCCGCTCCCGGTAAAGCCGTGGCTCGACGGGCTGGCTGGCGCGGGAACGCCGCTGTTTGCGATGCCCAAACCTGAGCGTCTCGGGGCGGTGCAGGGGTTTTGCGACGGCGTGATGGTGCGCATTGGGGCCATCATCCCGGTGACGCCGGTCCCCCTGGCGTGCGCGGCGCTGCAGACCTTCGACGCCGACTTCATTCCGCGCGACAAGCTGCTGGCGCGCATGCACGAGCTGCGTGAGGCACTGGTGGAGCGGGGGGCGCGGGTGCTGAAGGCCGACCAGGAGGTCGAGGAGAGCTGGGAGCGGGCGTATCGCATGCTGCGGATGCGCCGGATCGTCGCCCGGGCCGGCGGGGGGTACCTGGTGCTCCCCCGGGGGCGGGAGCTGGTGAGCTACTACGCCAACTCCATTGCGCACCTGTGCGGGGAGTTCGAGCAGGCGGTGAAGGCGCGGGACCAGCTGCCGGTGGACGAGATGGTGGGGATGTAAGGACCGTCTACCGTCTACCGTCTACCGTCTACCGTCTACCGTCTACCGTCTACCGTCTACCGTCTCCCCGTTGACCCCAGCCCCCCGACCCACTATCTATTCATGCTCTGTTCCGTGCCACCCATTCCGGGTGATCCACGTAGAATCAGGATTACGAACAGCATCAAGGAACGATGCCGACGATTAACCAACTCGTCCGGCAGAGCCGCCGTGATCTCGCCAAGAAGGAAAAGGCGCCGGCTCTGAAGGCGAATCCGTTCAAGCGTGGTGTGTGCACCCGCGTGTACACCACCACCCCCAAGAAGCCGAACTCCGCGTTGCGCAAAGTGGCGCGCATTCGCCTGACCAACGGCTTCGAAGTCACCGCCTACATTCCCGGCGAAGGCCACAACCTGCAGGAGCACTCGATCGTGCTCATTCGCGGCGGCCGCGTGAAGGACCTTCCGGGTGTGCGTTATCACATCGTGCGCGGCAAGCTCGATGCCTCCGGCGTGGCCGGGCGCAACAAGAGCCGCTCCAAGTACGGGACCAAGAAGCCGAAGGCTGGAGCCCCGGCTGGAGGTAAGAAGAAATGAGCCGCCGCAAGAGTGCCGTAAAGCGTACCATCCTGCCGGATGCCCGCTACGATTCGCAGACCGTCTCCAAGTTCATCAACGTGCTGATGTACGCCGGCAAGAAGTCGACGGCCGAGCGCATCTTCTACGGGGCGATGGACCTCGTGGAGAGCCGCACCAGCCAGCCGGGGGTCAACGTCTTCAAGGCGGCCCTGGCCAACCTGAAGCCGGTGGTCGAAGTGAAGAGCCGCCGCGTCGGCGGTGCCACGTACCAGGTGCCGGTCGAAGTGCGTCCCGAGCGCCGCACGGCGCTGGCGATGCGCTGGTTGATCTCGTACTCGCGCGACCGCAACGAGAAGTCGATGGCCGAGAAGCTGGCCGCCGAAGTGATCTCGGCGTCGAAGGGCGAGGGCAACGCGGTGAAGAAGAAGGAAGACACGCACCGCATGGCCGAGGCCAACAAGGCCTTTGCGCATTATCGCTGGTAGAGAACGACAGAGCGCACGAGCGCACGAACGCACGAACGCACGAGACGCCCCCGGGAAGATCCCGGGGGCGTCTTGTTGTGCACCGGTCTGACTGGCGCCTGACGCCAGTAGCGCTATTGTTGTGCGGTTCCTCCCTCGCTGGGGGCTGGCATGGCAGAGCGGGTCGACGGCTGGAACGCTGCGCTTGCTGGGCGATATCACCTCGACCGGCTTCTTGGGGAGGGGTCCGCGGCCTGCGTCTATGCCGCCCGCGATCTCAGGCACGAGCGCGACGTCGCGGTGAAGATCCTGCGCGCCGAGCTGGTGCAGGAGGTCGTCTCCCCGCGCTTCCTCCGCGAGATCCACATCGCGGCGCAGCTGTCGCACCCGCACATCCTGCCGCTGTTCGATTCGGGGGAGGTGGACGGCATCCCGTATTTCGTGATGCCGCTGGTGGAGGGCCGGACGCTGCGCGAGCGGATGGATCGTGAGGGGGCGTTGCCGGTGGATGTCGCGCTCGGCATCACGCGCCAGGTGGCGGCGGCGCTGGAGTACGCGCACGGCCACGGCGTCGTCCACCGTGACATCAAGCCCGAGAACATCCTGCTGGTGGGGCGCGAGGCGCTGGTGGCCGATTTCGGCATCGCCGTCGCCTTCGACGCGGGGGCCTCGTCGGAGCGCATCACGGCAGCCGGAGTGGTGGTCGGGACGCCGCGCTACATGAGTCCGGAGCAGGCAGCGGGGGATCGCTCGGTCGACGCCCGATCCGACATCTACGCCCTCGGGTGCGTCATGTACGAGATGCTCACCGGGCAGCCACCGTTTGCGGGGGGAGACCGGCGCTCGGTGGCGGTCAGCCACGCGCTCACGGCCCCCCCGTCGCCGCGCGCTGCGCGCCGGGAGGTGTCGGTGGCCGTGGACCGCGCCGTGCGCGCGGCGATGGCCAAGAATCCCGCCGACCGGATTCAGACGGCGCGCGCGCTCATTGATGCGCTTTCGACGCCGCTGCCGCGGCACGCCGTGCCGTCGCGACTCGGTCCGTTCCGGAGATGGCTGCTCGCTGCCTCGGTCGTGCTGGTCGCCATCGTCGCGGTGGCGGCCCTGCGATGGTTCTCGTCTTGGCCATCCACGATGGCACCGGCGCGCCGGTGGGTGCTGGTCGCCGACTTTGCGGGCGATCCGTCTGAACGGGAGATGACTGCTGCGGTCAGGGATCTGGCCATCGCCGAACTCAGCCAGTCGAGCATTTTCAGTATCGTGCCCGGAGATCAGGTGCAGACCGCGCGTCGCAATGCCGGCCTGCCGGACAGCACCCGGATCGACGCGGTGCGGGCCAGGGAGCTGGCGACGCGGTCGTCGGTGCGGGTGGTCGTCGAGGGCACTGTGCGTCGTCTCGGTGCCGACCGGTGGTCCATCACGGTGCGCGCCGTGAGCGCGGAGGATGGCGCCGTGCTGCTCTCGGCGGCCGCCGCCGCCTCGGATCGAGGGGACACGCTGGTGCGCAGCATCGGGCAACTCATGCGTGAGCTGCGGAAGCAGTTGGGTGAACGGCCCGCCGACCTGGCCGCGACCAGGCCGCTCGAGAACGTGGCGACGCCCTCGCTCGCCGCGTACCGTCTGTATCACGACGCCCTGGCCCAGTTGCGGAGCGCCGACTACGACGGTGCGGTGCACGTGCTGCATCGCGCGGTCGCACTCGACTCCGGCTTCGCGTCGGCGTGGGCGATGATGGCGAACGCGTTCGTCACGATGCACCGCCCCGATTCGGCCAGCTGGGCGTTCGCGCGGGCGGGCGCGATTCCCAATCGGCTCAGTGACGCGGACCGTGACCGCTTGGCCGGCGATATCGCGTTTAACGTGGAGCGCGACTACCCGGCGGCCGTGCAGGCGTATGACCGCTTTCTTGCCCAGCGGCCCGCGTCCCTGGGCGGATTGAACAACCGGGCGATTTTCCTCTCGGCGCTCGGCCGACATGAGGAAGCGCTGGCGGCCTTCGAGCGGACCATGACCGTCGATCCACTGCTCGTGGGACCACGGAAGATTGAACTGCTGAATGTCGCGTCGGAACTGGTCGTGCTTGGGCGCCGCGACAGCGCGCGGGTGGTGGCGCGCGCGCTGACGGGGGCGCATGCACAGTACATGCAGATGCTGCTGTTCAATGCCGATGCGCAGTGGGCGCAATTGCGGAAAGCCGCCCGGGCGGTGCTCGATGATCCGGGTGCGTCGCGATTTGCCCAGTTCCCTGCGGTGCTGCACGAGGTGGGTGCGCTGGAGGCCCTGGGAGACACTGCGCAGGCCGCCACGCGTCTTGGTGCGGCGATGGCGTCTGCCACCGGCACCGATCAGCGCTGGCTCGCCCACGCACGATTGCTGCGGGACGCGGCGCGCGGGGAGCGACCCAACTGGCCTCTCCCGGCGTCGATCGCGTCGGACGGGTCTCCGGCCAACGCGTTGCTGCAGGGGCTCTACGCCGTCCAGCGTGGCGATACGGTGGACGCCCGCCGCGTGCTGCGCGTCCTCGATCGACTGTCGCCGCGCGCGGCACGCGAGATCGGGTACGGACCGGTGTATCTGGCCGCGTGGCTCGATCTCTCGGCGGGCCGTCCCGTGGACGCCCTGACCCGTCTTGCCGAGCCCACGCGGCTTGGCGAGCACGATCCGTTCAGCGTTGACCGGGTGAGCGGACTTGCCCTGCGGCTGCTGGAGGCGCGCGCCCTGGCCGCCGCCGGGCGCACCGAGGACGCCGCGCGGAGTGCCGCGGCCCTGGGCGCCCCCGTTGGAATGCCACCTTCGCACTACCCGTTGCGGGGCCTGGTGGCTGCATTCGCCGGTCGGAAGCCGGCTGCCGGCTCACGGTAAAACCGTGAGATGTTGTCTCCCTTTACCGGAGGTTCTCCATGCATCGACGTACTCTCGTGCTCGCGACGTTGCTCGCCGCCGCCTGCGTTGGGGCGAAACCGGCGAAGTGCCCCCCGCAGTGTGTTTCCTCGACCGGCTGGCGGCGCAACGTGGCGCCGGATGGTCGCGTCACCTTCACGCTGTACCGTGTCACGTGCGTCATGCGGCAGGCCATGTCGGACTCGTCGTCCACCGACACCACCGCGATCCTGGGTGACAGCTCGTCCGTGGACCCGACGAGCCGGCGTTGGCATGTGGACTCCGTCGTGGTCTTCGCCCACTAGACGGAACCGCTGGCCGGTGCGCGACCGGCTCCGCCGGGGGACTTTCGGGATATGTGCCCCGGAAGGATCGGCGGGGCCGCCGCGCCACCCCAACGGTGCCGCGGGACGGCCCCAGTCGATTTCCTGCGAGCGGCAGGCAGCATGCCGGAATCCTGGCCGTTCGGGAGGCCCCAACCCTTGACACCACAACAAATTGCGATAGCTTCATTGGGCTACGGGGAATTCCTCGCGGAACTGTTCGTAGCCGGCCGCAAATAGCGGACGTCCGGGACACTGCATCCCGGCTCTTTATGGGCCCGCCAACTGGCATCGTTGCATTTGTCAGCGCGGGGGCGAAGGACCAAGCCGACCGATGACGCACGGTAGTAGTCGCAGACCGCGCTGAGGTTTCCGATAAGCAATGCAGGACAACTTGACGTCGAGGCTTGGCAGCTCGGCGCGCCGTGGGTCCCCATTCGCGCATCAGTGGCGAGTGTACCCGGCGAGGGCGGATGGACACCGGTCGTTCCCACATCTGGGAATGGCGCCTGGTCCAGCCGCGTTTTTGCACCACGACTTCACGCTCGCGCTTCGGCGCGGCTTTCATACATCGGTTCCCGACTCTCCATGGCCCGCACGACAGACCTCAAGTATTACCGCAACATCGGCATCATGGCCCACATTGATGCCGGGAAGACCACGACGACTGAGCGCGTCCTCTATTACACGGGGAAGTCGCACAAGATCGGCGAGGTCCACGATGGTGCGGCCACGATGGACTGGATGGAGCAGGAGCAGGAGCGGGGCATCACGATCACGTCGGCGGCGACGACCTGCTTCTGGATGCGCCACGGCCAGAGCGACAAGATCGGCGAGGGGCCGGAATACCGCATCAACATCATCGACACCCCGGGGCACGTGGACTTCACCGTCGAGGTGGAGCGTTCGCTCCGCGTGCTGGACGGCGCGGTGGCCCTGCTGGACTCGGTGGCCGGCGTGGAGCCGCAGACCGAGACGGTGTGGCGCCAGGCCGACCGGTACAAGGTCCCGCGCATGATCTTCGCGAACAAGATGGATCGCGTGGGCGCGAACTTCGACCGCTGCATGACGATGATCAAGGACCGGCTGACGCGTCACGCGTACGCGCTGCAGCTCCCGGTCGGGTCGGGCGAGCTGTTCACCGGCCACATCGACGTCATCGAGCGCAAGCAGTACA
>CANNKR010000093.1 GCA_947504615.1 Gemmatimonadota bacterium
GACATCGACATCGACGACGTGCTGCCCGGCGATGACGTCGTGGTGCGCCCGGGCGAGCGCGTGCCCGTGGACGGGATCATTGCCAGCGGCGCCAGCGACGTGGATGAGTCGATGCTCACCGGCGAATCGATGCCGGTGGCCAAGGGAGCGGGCGATGCCGTGGTGGGCGGCACCGTCAACGGGCGCGGCGCCTTCCAGTATCGCGCCACCACCTTGGGCGCCGACAGCGTGCTGGCTCGCATCGTGCAGCTGATGCGCGATGCGCAGGGCTCGCGCGCTCCCATTCAGGCGCTGGCCGATCAGGTCAGCGCGGTCTTCGTGCCGGTGGTGCTTGGCATCGCGGTGCTGACCTTCGCCATCTGGTTCGTGGTGCTGCAGCACGGGGGCGCGGCCCCCGGCGTGGCAGCGGTGCGCGGCTTCGCGTCAGCCATTGCCGTGCTCGTCATCGCGTGCCCGTGCGCCATGGGGCTCGCCGTGCCCACGGCCGTGATGGTCGCCACCGGCAAGGGGGCGGAACTCGGGGTGCTCATCAAGGGGGGCGAAGCGCTGCAGCGCGCAGGCGACGTCACTACCATCGTGCTCGACAAGACGGGGACCGTCACCGAAGGGCGCCCCGCGGTGACGGACGTGGTGCATACGGCGGCGGTGCCGTCGGCGGACGAACTCGTGCGCCTGGTGGCCACGCTCGAGCGCAGTTCCGAGCATCCGTTGGCCAGTGCCATCGTGCGGCACGCCGAGTCCCGCCGGATCGCGCTCTCGCGCGTCGAGTCGTTCATGGCCACGCCCGGGCGCGGCGCCACCGGCGTGGTGGACGGTCGTGCCATCGCCGTGGGCAACGCCCTGCTGCTCAACGACTGGGGCATCGACGTTTCTCCGCTCGAGGCCGACGCCGTGCGCGTCACCGGCGAGGCGAAGACGCCGGTGTATGTGGGCATCGATGGCCAACTGGCCGGCCTGCTCGCCATTGCCGATCCGCTGCGCGCCACCTCGCGTGACGCCATCGCGCGCCTGCGTGGTCTGGGGCTCGAGGTGGTGATGCTCACCGGGGATCACCGTCGCACCGCCGAAGCGGTGGCGCGGCAAGCGGGGATCGAACGGGTGGTCGCCGACGTGCTCCCTGAAGGCAAGGTGGCCGAGGTGCAGCGCCTGCAGGGCGAGGGACGCGTGGTCGCGATGGTCGGCGATGGCATCAACGACGCACCGGCGCTCGCGCAGGCCGACGTGGGCGTCGCCATCGGCACGGGGACCGACGTCGCCGTCGAGGCCGCCGACATCGCGCTCGTGCGCGGTGACCTGCACGGGCTGGTGGACGCCATCGAACTGTCGCGCCAAACCATGCGCACCATGCGGCAGAACCTGTTCTGGGCCTTCTTCTACAACGTCGTCGGAATTCCCGTGGCCGCCGGGGCGCTGTATCCCGCCTTCGGCCTGCTGCTTAGCCCCATCCTGGCCAGCGCCGCCATGGCGTTCAGCTCCGTGTCGGTCGTCACCAACTCGCTGCGGCTGCGAAGCTGGCTGCCGCGCTCCACGCCGATTCCACTCGAGGGCCACCCCCGATGAGCAAGAAGCTTCCCGTGCAGGCGGCCGGCTGCGGCTGCGCGCTTCAGCCGGAGCAGGAGCCGCGGCGCGCGGTGGCCGTGGACCCCGACATCAAGACCCGCAACGTCACGCGCCTGCGCCGCATCGAGGGGCAGGTGCGCGGCCTGCAGAAGATGGTCGAGGAGGACCGCTACTGCGCCGACATCCTGACGCAGGTATCATCGGTGCAGGAAGCGCTGCGCTCGGTGTCACGCGAGCTCATGCGCAACCACCTCAAGCACTGCGCGGCGTCTGCCATTCGCAAGGGCGACGCCGAAGCCGAGGCGATGTACGACGAGTTGGTGGACCTGATGCACAAACACGCGCGGTAACACGCGCGCCAGCGCCCCTGGTGGCGTAGTTTCCTGCCATGACCATTCGCAATCAACTGGCTGGCATCGCCGCCGTGCTCGCCGTGCTGGCGCTCCCCGTCCACGCGCAACGCGCCACCGCACCTCTCGCCGCGCTCGACTCGGCGTCGCTCTGGCAGACGCTGGGCGCCCTGTCGGCCGATTCGATGAAGGGACGCCGCATGGGGACGCCAGGCAGTGCGTCCGCGCGCGCGCTCCTCGTGCGGCGGCTCGGCAGTGCCGGCCTCGTGCCGCTTGCGCCCGGGTTCGAGCAGTCGTTCCCGGTGACCATGCGCGACACGTCCGTGCGAACGGGGGTGAACGTGCTGGCCATGGTGCGCGGTGCCGACACGTCGCGCGTCCTGGTGGTCAGCGCGCACTACGACCACCTCGGCGTCAGCGGCGGCCAGGTCTACAACGGCGCCGACGACAACGCGTCGGGCACGGCCGCCGTGCTCGCGTTGGCGGAGTACTATGCGCGCCACACGCCGCGCCACACCATGATCTTCGCCTTCTTCGACGGCGAGGAACTCGGCATGCCGGGTGCCCGCGCCTTCGTGAAGTCACCCCCCGTGCCGCGTGCGCGCATCGTAGCCGACGTGAACCTCGACATGGTGTCGCGCCTCGACAAGAAGGAAATCTACGCCGCCGGCACGTCGCACTTTCCCTTCTTCCGCCCGCTGCTCGAGGCCACCGCCGCCGTCGCACCCGTGACGCTGCTGCTGGGGCACGACACCGACGCGCACGGCCTGCACGACAACTGGACCACGCAGTCCGACCACCTCGCCTTCCATGCCGAGGGGATTCCGTGGATCTGCTTTGGCGTCGAGGACCACCCCGACTATCACCGCGTCACTGATGACTTCGAGCGCATCGATGCCGCGCGCTACGTTGGCGCCGTCCGCACCATTGCCGATTTCGTGCGCCGGCTCGATCAGTCGCTCGATACCGTCGTCCCCGCGCGGCCCGCGAAGTAAACAGCGCCGAACGACCAACGACCCGCACCCGGCGTGCTGCCGGATGCGGGTCGCTGATTTACTGGGCGTCGGGCGGCTCGGAGACCGCGGGAGGCCGTACGCTCAGTTGTTCAACCCACTGACGGGGCGTTTGTTCCCTCAGAAACTCGTGCGCAGCGCCACCACGAGGTTGCGCTTGGGTTCCGGCCGGAAGAATCCGGCGTTTGCCGTCTCGGAATACAGCGTGTTCGCGATGTTGTTCACCTGCAGGTCGATGTCCTCGCGCACGCCGCGCACCGTGAACAGGTGCATCCCGCCGCGAATGTTGTGCACCACGAAGGCCGGCAGCGTGTTTCCCACCGGGCTCGACCCCGCCAGGATGTCCTGTTGCTCGCCGTTGCGGCGTACCACGTATTCCACCCAGCCGCGGCCGCTCGGCGCGTGCCACGCCACCGTGCCCACCAGCTTGTTGGAGAAGGTGTCGCCAATGGGGATTGCCGCGTCGATCAGGTTCTTGCTCTTGACCGTGGAGTAGTTCGCCGACAGCTGGAACCCGCGGTCGAGGACGACCGTCCCCGTTGCTTCCATGCCGGCCGCGCGCAACTTGCCCACGTTCACGTTCTTGTACTCGGGCAGGTTGCTGATCTTCGCGCCGGTCGCCGAGATGCGCACCGCGTCGCTGATGTCGTTGCGGTAGACGAACGCTTCGGCCGCGAAACGATCCGAGCGGAACTTCGCGCCAAGATCCACGTTCAGGCTCTTCTCCGGCATCAGGCCGGGGGTCGCCGACTGGTACGCCGAGCCTTCCGGCGTCGGCCCGTCGAAGTAGCGCTCCACCAGGTTTGGCGCGCGGAAGCCGCGGCCCACCGACGCCACCAGGTTGAGCGCCGAGTTCACCTTGAACAGCGCGTTGGTGGCGAAGACCGTCGTCGACTGCACGTCGCCCGCCGGGATCGTGGTGAAACCCGTCGTCGCCATGGGGTCGGAACTGACCCGCTGCCAGCGCCCGCCCACGAGCAGCGACAGCCGCTCGTGCAGGCGCAGGTCATTCTGCAGGAACACGCCCACGCTCCCCAGCGTCGCCGTCGGCAGCGACGGCTTCACCTTGGACTTCGGCCTCGGCGGACCGAACCCGAACATCGTCGTCTGGCTCGAGTCCGATCCCGTGGCGTAGTCGTGGAAGTAGTCCACGCCGTACACGATGATGTCGCGCGAGAACACCTTGGTGGCCTCGGCGCGGAACCCGCTCGTGCGCAGGTCCGTGTGATTACGCGTCTGGATGTCGATGCCGGCGTCCGCCGGATACGGCGCGCCGAACGGCGCAAAGATCCCCTGCGACAGGTCGCGCCCGTTCACCTGGCGGTATGCCGTGAAATCCACCTTGTCGGCCACCGGCGAGCTGAAGAACCCCGTGCTGAAACCGGTGCTGAGCTTCGTGAAGTGCTGCGTGGGATACACGATCTGGATGCGCGTGAGGTCGCCGCCGAGCAGGACGGGATCCACATACCCGAAGCCGGCGTTCTTGGCGTCGTATGTTTCGGCGCGCAGCCAGGCGCCCGTTCCCGTCTTGTAGCGCCAGCCCAGGTACACCGAGGCGTTCTTGTCGTTCACGCCGGCATTGGCGAGCGGCACGTCGTTCGCGAAGTTCACCTTGCCGTAGCGGCCGGCCGGCGCTTCGTAGTCGGAGGCGTCACGCTTGGAACCTGTGGCGAGCATCACGAAGTTGCCCGCGCGAGCGCTGAACGAGCCTTCGCCGCGCTGCAATCCGCCGGCGCTGCCGTAGCGATAACCCAGCGAGCCGGCCGTCATCGGCGCGTCCTTGGCGAAGCTTGGCACGCGCGTGATGATGTTCATCACGCCGCCGATGGCATCGGTGCCGTAGAGCACCGACGCCGGGCCGCGCACGACCTCCACACGCTGGATCGTCGCCACGTCCACGATGCCGGGAATCTCGCCGAAATCCTGCTGCCGGCGCGCGTTGTTCAGGCGCATGCCATCCTGGAGCAGCAGAATCCGCTGGCCGCGCTGCCCGCGGATCGACGGGCGCGCCTGGTTGGTGCCGGTGCCAATCACGTCCACACCCGGCAACTCACGCAGCAGGTCGGCC
Source organism: Gemmatimonadota bacterium (assembly GCA_947504615.1). Classification (GTDB taxonomy): domain Bacteria; phylum Gemmatimonadota; class Gemmatimonadetes; order Gemmatimonadales; family Gemmatimonadaceae; genus PNKL01. Next base: position 4,992 of record CANNKR010000093.1, read on the forward strand.
GCCGTGTTGGGCTGCCGCTCGCGGATGACGCTGGAGTCGAGCACGCTCACCGGCGTCGGCACGGCCTGCACTTCGGTCGCGCGTCGCGTGGCCGTGACCGTCACGGCGCCGAGCGCCGTGGACTTGGGGGCCGGCCGTACGGAATCGCGAGCCTGGGGGAGCGGGGTCGCGCGCTGAGCGCTGGCGACGGTCGACACCACGGTGGACACCATTGCGAGTGCCGCGGCGGCGAGCGTCACGCGAGCGGCGGAGGAGAATGTGCGAGAGATCATGGCAGGAGATTAGGGATTTCCCCTAAGCCGCCGCCATTGTGTCTTTTACGTAAGTGATTGCCCTACATCGATCCCCTGGTCGAGGCAGTACCTCGTCAGGCCGGCCACCGTGCGGATCCCGAGCTTCTTCATGAGCGAATCGCGGTGCGCCTCCACGGTGCGCGTGCTGATCCCCAGCAGGGCGGCGATCTCCTTGTTGGCCCGCCCGTCGGCAACGCACCGCAGCACTTCGCGTTCACGGGGCGAGAGCACGTCGGCCTTGGGGGGCGGAGTCGGCTCCTGGTCTTTGACGGCCCGCCCCTCGCGCAGTGCCTGCGCCACCTGCTGGGCCACCAGCGGCGAGAAGAACGTGTCGCCGCTGAAGACGGTCCGGATGGCGCTGCGCAGCTCGGAGGGCGCCGAGTCCTTGAGGCAGTAGCCGTGGGCCCCCACGCGCACGCTTTCCAGGATGTACTCGGCGTCGTCGTGCACGCTCAGCATCAGCACGCGCGTCTGCGGCGCGCGCTCCAGGATTTCCGGCACCGCGTGCAGCCCCGAGCCGCCCGGCATCGAGATGTCGAGCACCAGCACGTCCGGGTGCAGCGTGCCGGCCAGCACGATCGCCTCGGCGGCGGTGCCACCCTCGCCGACGATCGTGAAGTCCGCGGGATCGTCGAGCACGTGGCGCAGTCCTTCGCGCACGATCACGTGGTCGTCCACGAGTACCAGGCGAATGGGGGAGGTCGCGCGCTCGGTCATGCGGACGCCCCTTCGGCCAGTGGGATTTCGAGGTCGATCGTCACCCCGGCGCCGGGCGCGCTGGTCACCCGCACGTCGCCGTTCACCGCCTTGATGCGCTCGCGCATGCCGGCGAGCCCGAGGTGGCCGGCGAACTCGAAGTGGTCAATGCCGCGAGCGGCGTCGAAGCCCGGCCCCTCATCGCTGATCGTCAGGCGAATGTGCGTGGCGTCGGCCCGTGCGATCACCCGCACCGGCGCCCCGCTGGCGTGACGCACCACGTTCGAGAGGCTCTCCTGCAACGCGCGAAACAGCGCCACCTCGGCGTCGTCACTGACCACGGGCAGCGTCGCGGGCGCCTCGAACGTGGTGGGCGCCTCGCGGCGTGACGCGACCTCCCCGACGAGCGAACGCAGCGCCGGCAGCAGCCCCAGGTCATCCAGCAGCGAGGGGCGCAGGTCGTGCGTGACGTCGCGAATCTGCCTTAGCCCCGTGTCCACCAGCGCCACCGCTTCCGTCACCTGCGCGCGCAACGAGGGGTCCACGCGCTCCCCGACGGCGCCCAACTGGAGCTTGAGGGCCGCAAAGACCTGTGCGGTTTCGTCGTGCAATGCCAGCGACAGCCGGCGCCGCTCTTCCTCGTGCTGCCGCACCATGCGTCGCGACAGGTGCTCCAGTTCCGCGGTCCGCTGTCGCAGGCCGTCGGCCAGTTCGTGGTTGACGAGCAGCAGGATCCCCCCGCACGCGCCGAGCACGAACAGGATGTCCAGGTAGTAGCCCCACGGCGCCCACGCGCCGCGGGCGCGCAACAGCGGGTAGTCCAGGTGGTGCAGCCCCCACAGCAGGAAGGTCACCGACAGCATCGACGCGCCGTTGGACGGGTTCGCCAGGCGATACCGCAGGAACATCACGCCTGTGGCGAAGCTGGCGGCGCTCAGGAAGAGCACTGCCGGCCCTGCGGCGAGCAGGAAGTTCTCCATTCGGTAAATGGCGATGTACGACCAGAGCGGCGGGAAGAGCAGCGCCAGCCAGTACCGGTGCCGCCATCGCGCGGCCCTGCTGAAGACGGTGGCCGTCCACAACAGGGCCAATGCCGTCTCGCCGGTGAAGACCTGGTGCCAGAACAGCCAGATGGGCTCGCCGCGCACCACGAAGGCCAGGATGGCCGCGAGGCGTGCCGCGTACAGCGCCCACGCCGTGCCGAACCACGCGAAGTAGGGTCGATCGTACCGCACGTACAGCGCGAAGCAGAGCCCGCTGGCCAGCAGCAAAATGGCGGCCTGCAGAATGGCGGCATCGAGTTCGAGCAGTCTGGACGAGTTCATCGGACCGGCGCCTCCAGCGGTCGCGCCGCATGCACCGCGTGCAGTGCGACGTCGAGTCGAGCATCGCCGGCTCCCGTCACCGTGACCACGTGCGCGCCCATCGCCTGCAGGGTGTCCGCGAACGATTGGTGCATGGCCGCGCGATCCGCGGAGGATGGGCGGTCGCGAATGCCGTCGGCCACCCACGGGATGTCCGGGGCACACAGCAGATAGAGGTCCGCCAGTTGTGCGCGGCATTCCTCCTCGATCCACGCCGGGCACTCTCCGTAATAGGCACGGGCGTACACCAGGGTGCTCACGAGGTCGGTGTCGAACACGATGGACTTTCCCCCTGCGTCCTGCGCGGCGTGCTGCGCAGCGTGCTGCGCGGCGATCGTCGCCCGAGCGATCGGTTCCACGTCAGCGGCGCTCAGCACGCCCCCCCTCGCCACGGCGTACGCCCGCGACGACTCGGCTACGCACGGCGCGCCGAGACGCGCCGCGATCTCCCGCGCGAGCGTCGTCTTGCCGGTGCACTCCGACCCGGTGATGACCACGCGCCAGCTCATGCCGCCGCCGCGTCGCCCGGATGCCCACCCATCGAGCGGCGCCACCCCACCCAGCCCATCCCCGCGAGCACCAGGAACACCGCGTATTGCAGCGCGGTGAAGGGAAGTCCGCGCTGGATGAACACCGGCACATACACCAGGTCGGCCAAAATCCAGATGATCCAGTTCTCCAGCAGTTTCCGCGTCATCATCCACTGCGCCACGAGGCTCGCGCTCGTCAGCAGGGCGTCGAAGTACGGGAGCGGCGAATCGGTGTAGCGATCGAGCATGGCACCAAGCCCCACGCCGACCACGAGGAAGAGCGGCACCAGCACCATCCAGTGCACGCGAAGTGCGCGAGACACGCGCAGCGGGGACTTCCGGGCGCCTCCGTACATCCACTCGTACCAGCCATAAAACGAGAGGACCAGATACACCAGCTGCAGCACCGCGTCGGCGTACAGCTTGGCTTTCCAGAACAGGAAGAAGAAGATGGCGACGTTCACGATGGCCGTCGGCCAGCTGGCGATGCGTTCGCGCGCCGACAGGTAGACGCTCACGAGTCCGAACGCGACGGCCACCAGTTCCAGCGGGCTCGTCGCGCGCACGCCCTCGACCAGGCGGTCCATCAACACCGGAGCGGCGACAAGCACGCTATGGCTTCGGACGCGGGGTCATCAGGTAGTCCACCGCGAGCCCGCTCATCACCTGCACGCCATACGGCAGTCCCGCTTCGTCCGCGAAGAACCTGGGGCTGTGATTCGACGCGGCATCCTCTATGCGCACGCTGTCGGGAGTGACCCCGAGGAACACGAAGAGCGACGGCACGCGCTTGCCGAACAGCGCAAAGTCCTCCGACGGCGTCCACGGGATGTCCGCGATGGCGGCCCGCGCGTAACGCTCCAGCGAGGGCTGCATGCGCGCGGTGAGCGCGGGATCGTTCACCAGCACCGGCGTTCCCCGCACGATGGTGACCGTGGCGGTGGCGCCCCACGCCGCCGTGAGTTCGGTGATGGTGCGCCGGATGCGCGCGTGCATGTCCTGCTGCATCGCCGCGTCGAACATGCGGATGGTCCCCGTCATCACCACGCTGTCGGGAATGATGTTGTTCCGCACGCCGCCGTGGATCGTCGCGATCGTCAGGACTGCCGGCCCGAGGGCCAGGTTCATCTGCCGCGACACGATCGCCTGCAGCCCCGTGATCACCTGCGCCGACACCACGACCGGGTCGATGCCGCCCCACGGCACGGCGCCGTGCGTCTGCCGACCGTGCACCACGATCGTCAGGGCGTCACTGCTCGCCATCGCACCCCCGGCGTGATAGCCGACGTCGCCCACGCGACCCGGGCGCACGTGGAGCCCGAACACGGCCTCGACCTTGGGATTGTCGATAGCCCCCTGCTCGATCATCACCCCCGCGCCGCCACGCTCGCCGGCGGGCGGCCCTTCCTCGGCCGGCTGGAAGATGAATGTCACCGAGCCCGCCAGCTTGTCCTTCATGCCGGCCAGCACCGTTGCCGTGCCCAGCAGGATCGCCACGTGATTGTCGTGCCCGCAGGCGTGCATCACCCCCACCTGCTGCCCGTTGTACTCCGTGCGCGCGACGGACTTGAACGGCAGGTTCACTTCCTCCGTCACCGGCAGGGCGTCCATGTCGGCGCGCAGCGCAACGGCCGGGCCAGGCTTGGCGCCCCGCAGAATGCCGACCACGCCCGTGGTCGCCACGCCGGTACGCACCTCGAGGCCCAGCGAGCGAAGGTGCGCGGCCACGATCCCTGCCGTGCGCGTCTCGCGGTTGCCGAGTTCAGGATGCTCGTGGAGGTCACGGCGCCAGGTCACGACCTGGGGCATGACAGCTTGGGCGCGGCGCTTCACCTCGGCCTCGAATGGCGAGGCAGACTGGGCGACCAGGGCGGGAGCCAGCGAAACGGCGGCCAGCAGGGCGAGCGAGAGGTGTCGGCGCATGGGCGGGGAATAGGGGAAGCCTAGACGCTAACCGAAGGCGCCTCCCCGCGACAGACGCCGACCGCGTCCGGTGGAGGCCGACCGCCTCCCATCTGAGCCTCTCCGGCTATAGATTTAAAGGTTGCCCCACGCGGCCAGGGCACTCGGCATACAGGCCGTTTCACGACCATCAGGACTTATGGCGAAAGAAGAAGCGATCGAACTCGAGGGCACCGTCAGCGAAGTCCTCCCCAGCGCCACGTTCCGCGTGCTCCTGACCAACGGACACGACGTGCTTGCAACGATGGCGGGAAAAATGCGTCGGCACCGCATCCGCGTCCTCGCGGGCGACCGCGTGTCGGTCGAGGTCTCGCCCTACGACCTGAGCCGCGGCCGGATCACGTTCCGCCACAAGACCTAACGGGCGCTCTCGTCGCCGCGTGACACGGTCAGGCTGAGCGTCGCCCGGCGCCCCCTGATCCCGGCCGCGATCTTCACCAGCCCCGGGCGCAGCGCCTGCACCATTCCGTCCGGCGCAATCGCCGCAATCGACGTATCGCCCGACGCCCACGAGACCTCCACCCCCGAGATCACGCGCCCCTGCGCGTTGGCTGCCAGGGCCTGACACTGCAGCGTTTCACCGACCAGCAGCGTCGCCGTGACCGGAATGACCCGAAAGACCGCGATCGTCGCCGGATGCACCTGGATCGGCAATGACGCGCTGATCCCCGAGTTCGACGCGATGATCGTCGTCCATCCCTCGGTGCGCGCGTAGACACGTCCGCTGGCGTCCACTGACGCAACCGCCGGGTCGGTGGAGGTCCACTCGATCACGCGCCCCCCCAGCCGCGCCCCCGTGCGGTCGAGCAGGTCCACGTGCAATTGCAGTTCGTCCTCGACGGACAGATCGCCGACCCGCGGGTGCACCGCCAGCCGGTGCACCCCCACCCGCGACACATACAGCGTGGCGAAGCCGCTCACCCCTTCGCACGTGGCGCCGATTTCCACCGATCCCCGGTCGAGCACCTGGATCGTGCCGTCGTCGCCGATCTTGGCGATGCGGGGCTCGCTGCTCTGCCACGTCACCGAGCGATTGCCGAGCCGGTGTCCTCCGGCGTCGCGCATCGTGGCCCGCAGCGTCAGCCGCTCGCCCACCACCACCGTCGGTTCGGTGGACGACAACTCGACGCTCGCCACCGATCCCTCGAGCACTTCGGGATCGCGCTCCGGCTCGGGATGCACGAGTGGCAACCCCGATGGGGTCGTGATCGACGTCGGCAGTGACAGGCGCGCGGACGCACGCTCGGCCACGGCCAGGCTCGCGATGGCCGCCGCGTTCGACTGCCGCTCGAGCACCCGCGCGCGCAGCGGGCTGACGCGGGGTTCGGTGACGGCGGGCACGCTGCGAACCGGTGTTCCTCCGAGGCCCGCCACCCCCCGGGCGTTCGTGGGGCGATCGGCCGGCGCCCGCTGCGTGGACGGGGGTGCCGACAGCGGGGCCGACAACGGAGCGGCACGCAATGCCGCCACGGCGTCCGTCATCGTAGCGTACCGGTGCTCGGGCTTCTTCTCGAGCATCTTGCGCACCACCAGGCTCAGCGCTGGCGGACAGTCTGGGCGCAGCGCCTCCATGGGTGGCACCGGATCCACCGCGTGCGCCATCATGATCGCCATTCCCGTCTCGCCGCTGAAGGGAATGCGACCCGTGATCATCTCGTAGGCCACCACCCCCAGCGAGTACTGGTCGGACGAACCGCCCACGACGGTGGCCACGCACTGCTCGGGGCTCATGTACGCCGGCGTCCCCAGCGGCTGGCCCACCTGCGTC
>CANNKR010000094.1 GCA_947504615.1 Gemmatimonadota bacterium
AGCGAAGAGGACTTCCGCACGCCGATGGCCGATGCCGATCAGTGGTTCATGGCATTGCGCAAGCAGAGTGTGCCGGTGGAGTGGGTGCGGTACCCGCGTTCCAATCACGACCTGTCGCGCACGGGCGAGCCGTGGCTGCTGGTGGACCGGCTGGGGCGTCTGCGGCAGTGGTTCGGGCACTGGCTGCTTCCGTAACTCCCCGTCCGCACGCCGAGTTCTTCAACACGGAGACCGGAGTGAACGGAGGGCCACGGAGTACTGAAACAGCAAGAACTTTGAGGGGTCGTGGCGGACAGTATTCTCCGCCACGACCCCTTTCAGTTGTCGTACTCCGCGGCCCTCCGCGCGCCTCCGGTCTCCGTGTTCAACCACACGATCTCCAACTGCACACGTCTGAACGCCCACACGACGTTGGCGCCGCACCCTGTTGCGACCGCCGCGCGCGCGTAGAATACCGCCATGCTCCGCCGCTCCCTGACGACGCTCTCGCTCGTCTTCGTCATCTTCTTCAACGTCTCCGGCGGCGCCTTCACGCTCGAAGGCCTGGTGGTCGAAACCGGCCCAGGCCTCGCGCTTGCCATCCTGCTGATCGTCCCGCTGGTCTGGTCGCTCCCAGAGATCCTCATCATCGGCGAACTCGCCAGCATGCTCCCCGAAGAAGGGGGCTACTACCGATGGGTACTGCGCGCCTTCGGTCCCTTCTGGGCCTTCCAGAACGGCTGGTACACCTGGCTCTACTCGCTGGTGGACATGGCGATCTACCCGGTGTTGTTCAACCAGTACCTGTCGTGGTTCATTCCCGACTTGTCGCAGTCAACGCGCTGGGCGGTCGCGCTCGTGATGATCTGGGGGGCGACGGCGATCAACCTCCGCGGGGCATTTCCGGTGGGGCGCGTGTCGGTGGTCATCGGCACCTTCGTGCTCGGCACCTTTGCGCTGGTGGCCATCTTCGCCCTGCCGCATGTGCACCACGTGCCGTGGCAGCCGTTCCTCAAGCCGGGGCAGGGACTCGGCGCCGGGCTTGCCGTCGGCCTCTCCACCGCGCTCTGGAATTTCTTCGGCTGGGACAACGCGTCGACCGTTGGTGGTGAAGTGGTGGATGCCGGGCGCACGTACCCGCGCGCGCTGGCGCTCGCGCTTCCGCTGGTGGCGCTCGCCTACTTCGTCCCCCTCCTCCCGGCCCTGGGCGCCACCGACTGGACCACGTGGACCGACGGCGGCTGGCCGGCCATTGCCCGGGCCGCCACCGGATCGGCGGGCGTGGTGCTGGCCCCGATGCTCGCCCTCGCCGGGCTGGCCAGCGCGCTCGCCCTGTTCAACGCGCTGCTGCTCGTCTACACGCGCATCCCGATGGCGATGGCGCAGGATGGACTGCTGCCCAAGGTCTTCGGGCGCACGGACGCCCGGGGAACGCCCGTGGTGGCCATCGTCGTGTCGGCGGTGATCTACAGCGCTACGGCGCTGCTCTCGTTCGGCCACCTGATTGTCGCCGACGCCATCTTCTACGCCGCCGCGGTGATGCTCGAGTTCGCCGCGCTGGTCTGGTTCCGCGCCCGCGAGCCCAATCTGCGCGGGCCGTTCCGCATTCCCCTCGGGACGGTCGGCGTGGCGGTGCTCGCCTGCATCCCGTTTACGGTCTTCTGCGCCGTCATCGTCATTTCGTTCTACGACGGCGAGTACGGCTTCGCGTCGGCTGCGAGCGCGCTGGTGGCCATGGCCGTGGGAGTGCCGTGGTACTTCGGTCTACGGCAACTACAAAGGAAGCTTTAAGCTGTACGCTATACGCAGTACGCCATCCGTTTCGGCCACGGACGGCGTAAAACGTACGGCGTACAGCGTAAAGCTTCCTTTGTATTCACGAGTCGCGGTAACGCCTAAAGCTTCTTTTCGATGACCCCACCCTTGACCACCAGCACCACGCTCCGCACCGCCCGTATATCCCGCGTCGGGTCCCCCTTCACGGCCACCAGGTCCGCCAGCAGTCCCGGCGCCACGCGACCCACGCGGTTCTCCCAGTGCAGCATCCTGGCGTTCCCCGACGTCGCCGCCTTCATCACCGCCAGCGGCGTCATGCCGTAGTCCACCATCAGCTCCATCTCGCGCGCGTTGTCGCCGTGCGAGTAGACGCCCACGTCACCGCCCATGCACATCGTCACGCCGGCGGCGAGCGCCGCCTTGAACGACGCGCGTTTCTCGGTGATCGACGCCGGCTCGGGATCCAGGCCTTTCTTCCAGCCGGCGTACTGACGCGTGGCGTCGCCCGCGGCGAGCGTCGGGCAGAAGGTGACGTGGTACTCCGTCATCAGCTTCCACGTCTCGGCGGTGCCGGCGTCGCCGTGCTCAATGGTTTCGGCGCCGGCCATGATCGCGCGGCGCATCCCTTCGGGGGTGCTTGCGTGCGCCACCACCGGCCGCCCGCTGCTGCGTGCCGCGTCGACAATGGCGTGCAGTTCCGCGTCCGTGAAGGTCGGCATCGCCTCGCCGCGAGGGCCCCACCGGTAGTCGGCATACACCTTCACCACGTCGGCCCCGTGCGCAATCTGGTCGCGCGCCACCCGCACCACGCCGTCGATGCCGTCCGCCTCTTCGGCGCCCTGCATCGGATCGAACGAAAAGTCGGTGCGCTTGGGGGCATAGCTGCCGGTCACCACCATGGCCTTCGTGGCCACGAGCAGCCGAGGCCCCGGGATAATCCCCTGATCAATGGCCTGCTTCAGCCCCACATCGGCGTAGCCGGCGCCCTCGGTGCCGAGGTCACGCACGGTGGTGAACCCCGCCATCAGCGTGCTGCGCGCGTGGTTCACGGCGCGCGCCGTGCGCAGCGCCAACGATTCGCGCAGCACCTGGTCGTTCCACTGGGTCTCGTTGTACGGATGCAGGAAGAGGTGCGCGTGCCCCTCGATCATGCCGGGGATGAGCGTAGTGCCCGGCAGGTCGACCACCGTGGCGCCCTTGGGCGTGCCGACTTCCGCGGCGGGGCCGGCGGCAGCAATACGGGCGCCGCGCACCAGCACTGTCCACCCGGACCTCGGTGCGTCACTGACCCCGTCCCAGACGGCGGCCGGTTTGAGCAGCAGCAGGGAGTCGCGGGCCGGCGCCTGCGCTTGCACGCTGGCGGCGGCGAATACGAGCAGCAACACGCGGCGCATGGGCTACGTCCTCAGCATCGGGAAATCAGTCACACCACCGGACACGACGAACGCCATGAACTCGGCGCTGTCCGCCGCGATCGGTGTGACCCGCGCGCTCGGCATGACGAGGAGCTGGCCCGACCAGGCATACGAGTGCGGCACATACACCACCACCGACGCGTCGATGCCCAGACGATCGGCCGACGATTGTGTGAGGAAGCCAAGCACCTTCACTTCGTTGCCGAGGCCGAGGTCCACCAGGACCGTCTGGCCGAAACGCTTCTTCTCGCCGACGAACGCGCTCATCAGGTCCTTGGTGGACGTGTAGAGCAGCCGCACGAACGGCAGGCGGTTCAGCAGTTCCTCGAGCAGGCCCATGGCCGAACTCGTGAGGATCGTCGAGCCCAGGGCGCCAACGAGCGTGATGAGCGTCAGGGTGGTGACGAAGCCCAGCCCCGGGATCGAGATCCCCAGCCAGCCGTCGACTTTCGTGAACACCGCATAGCAGACCCAGACCGTCACCACGAGGGGGACGGTGAGCACCAGGCCGCGCAGGAAATATCCAAGAATCCGTTTCATCGGGGTCCGGGGACAGCGGGAGTGACCAGCGGCGCGTACTTTCTGTCAGGGCGCCCAGCGCCCTGCGTTGGAGAAGATAACTCCTCAACCAGACTCCGCGATGAAGATCAGCCGACTGGCGTGCTTGACAGCACGCTCCGCTGCGTTCCTCTGCCTGCTGGCGATACCGCTCGCCGCGCAGACCAAGCGCCCCATCACACAGGACACCTACGACCAGTGGCGCACCATCCAGGGCGCCTCACTGTCTCAGGACGGCAAGTTCGCCATGTACACGCTGACCCCGGTGGTGGGGGATGGCGAGGTGGTGATCCGGGCCACCGGTGCCGACACGGAATGGAAGTTCCCGCGCGGCTATACGGGGCGCCCTCAGCTCATGCCGGCCGCCGACTCCGCGGCGCTCTTCAATGCACCGCCGGCACAGTTCTCGGCGGGCTCCCTGGTTGCCGCGTTCATTACCTATGCGCCACGCGCCGATTTCGAAGCCGCGCGCAAGGCCAAGCCGCGTGCGCTGCCGGCACCGCGCACCTCGTTGACGGTGGTGAACCTCGCCGACGGCAAGGCCCAGGTGATCGCCCGGGTGCGGTCATTCAAGTTCGCGCGCGACGGAGGCAAGTATCTGGCCTATCTCCTGGAAGCCGACAGCGCGGCACCGGGCAGTGGCGCCGGCGCCGCCGCGGCTGGCGGCGGAGCACGCGGTGGGGCGCGTGGGGGCGCGGCAGGCGGTACGCGCACCGAGCCGGGGGCGCCGCTGGTGCTGCGCGACCTGGCCACCGGCCAGGAGACGAAGATCGAGGACGTCACGTCCTACCTGTTTGACGAGGCTGAAAGGATTCTGGTCTACTCCACGACGTCGGCAGACACGGCCAAGACGGGCGTGCACGTGCGTGACCTCGCGTCCGGCGCGGTGACCACGCTGGTCAGCGGCAAGGGCAACTACAAGTCGCTGGCTGTTGACCGCAAGGGCGCGCAGGTGGCGTTCGTCAGCGATCGCGATGACGCCGCGGCGGCCAAGCCACGCTACGCGCTGTACTACGCGTCGCTCGTGCCGGCCAAGGGGCAGAAGACGCCGGTCGTCGCCGCCAAGGTGGTGGACGGTGCGATGGTTGGTGCCGACCAGCTGATCGCCGATCGTGGGCGTCTGGACTTCGTGCGCGACGGCAGCGCCCTGCAATTTGCGCTGGCCCCGATCCCCATCGACTCGATCCCCGCGGATTCGCTGGCCGACAAGGCGATCTACGATCTGTGGCATTACAAGGACACCCAGATCATGCCGTTGCAGAAAGTGAGCGCCGCGCGTGAGCGCAATCGCACGTGGGCGGCCATCTATCAGCCGGCGGCGAAGAAGTGGGCCAAGCTGGGCAATGACTCCTTGCGTCAGGTCACGATCGCCGACAATGGTCGCGTGGCGCTCGCCCTGAACCCCGTGCAGTACGCCGTGGAGGAGACGTGGGGCGAGGGCGGCAGCGATGCCTACGTGCTCGACGCCACGACCGGCGCCCGGACGCTCATCGCGAAGAAGCTGGAAGGGGCGCAGCTCTCGCCGGGCGGCAAGTACGTCACCTACTTCGAGAACGGCAAGTGGTGGTCGCACGCCACGACGGGAAACAAGAAGGTCGAGTTCACGGCCGGCATCAAGGACGTGAAGTTCGAGAACGAGGAGTTTGATATGCCCGACATCCGTCCGTCGTACGGACTCGGCGGCTGGACGAAGGACGACGCCCGCGTGCTCGTGTACGACCGTTATGACGTGTGGGAGGTGGACCCCGCCGGCGTGGTGGCGCCGAAGAACGTGACCGCAGGCGTCGGCCGGGCCAAGGACGTCACCTATCGCGTGGTGAATCTCGGCACCGAAGACCGGTTCCTCGATCCCGCCGAACCGCTGATGCTGCGCGCGTTCAACAACGGGACCAAGGAAAGCGGGTATGCCAAGGCGACGCTCGGTGCCAGCGGCGCGCCGGAGATGTTCGTGATGGGTGCCAGGAACTACGCGGCACTCCAGAAGGCACGGAAGGCCGGCCAGTACCTGATGACGCAGCAGACCTACCGCGAGTTCCCGGACCTGTGGACCGGCTCGGCCATCGGGGCGGTGCGCAAGATCTCCAATGGAAACCCGCAGGAGAGCGAGTACCCGCGCGGCACGGTGGAGCTCGTGAGCTGGCTCAACCAGGACGGCGTTCGCCTGCAGGGCATGTTGTACAAGCCCGAGGGGTTCGACCCGGCCAGGAAGTACCCGATGATCACGTACTTCTACGAGCGGTTGTCGGACGGCCTGCACAACTATGCGGCGCCGACGGGGCGCAACGTGGTGAGCCCGGTGGTCTACAATGCGCTCGGGTATCTCGTGTTCATGCCGGACATCGTCTACACCGATGGCTTCCCCGGGCCGAGCGCGGCCAAGGCGATCATCCCCGGCGTGCAGTCCCTGGTGGCGCGCGGCTTCGTGGACGACAAGAAACTCGGCATCACGGGGCAGTCCTGGGGGGGCTACCAGTCGGCCTACCTGATCACGGTCACCAACATGTTCGCGGCCGCGGTGCCCAACGCCACGGTGGTGAACATGACGTCGGCGTACGGCGGCATCCGCTGGCAGTCGGGGGTGCTCCGCCAGATGCAGTACGAACACTCGCAGAGCCGCATCGGCGGGTCGTTGTGGCAGTATCCCGAACGGTTCATCGAGAACTCGCCGCTCTTCAAGCTCGATCGCGTCACGACGCCGGTGCTGTTCATGGCCAATGACAACGACGGGGCGGTGCCGTGGTATCAGGGCATCGAGTTCTACTCGGCAATGCGCCGCCTGCAGAAGGAAGCGTACCTCGTGGTCTACAACGGCGACGAGCACAACCCGACCAAGCGTGCCAACCAGAAGGACATTGACCTCAAGATGCAGCAGTTCTTCGGCGCCAAGTTGCTGGGCCAGGCGGAGCCCGACTGGATGAAGAACGGCATCCCGTTCCTGAAGAAGGGACAGGATCAGATCAACAGGAAGTAGCTGGCGGCGCCTGTCGGCACCTCGGGTCTGGGGCGGGTGTACGCGCGCTCCAGGCTCAAGCCGCCTTGCATATGCTACTAAAAGGCGATATAGTAATATATACACCTTCAGCGCAAGGATTTCATGCCCGCCACCACCCCCTATGGACTCGCCGTCGTGCTCGACCGCCCCTTTGAGGCCACGGTCGACGCCACGCGCGCGGCGCTCGCCGCCGAGGGCTTCGGCATCCTCATGGAAGCCGACCTCCAGGCCACGTTTCGAAAGAAGCTCGACACCGAGACCCCGCCGTACGTCATCCTCGGCGCCTGCAGCCCCCGGCACGCGCTCGATGCGCTGCAGATCGATGCCGATCTCGGGCTCCTACTCCCCTGCAACGTCATCGTGCGCCGTGACACGGCGGCGGGACGAACGGTCGTGGCGGTTGTCGACCCCGTGATCGCGCTCGGCGTGGCGGCGCAGCCGGCGCTGGAGCCTGTCGCCCGGCACATTCGTGAACGCCTTGAGCGCGCGCTGGTGGCGCTGGAACAGCCCGCGTGACCACCGATACCGAACAGCCCGCCGCGTCCGCCGTGGTGGCCTGCGCGTTCTGCGACACGCTGAACCGCGTGGCGCTGGGGCGTCTCGATGACCGCCCCAAGTGCTCGTCGTGCCAGAAGCCGCTGCTCCTCGACCGCCCGGTGCAGGCCAAGGACGACCATCTCTCCAAGGTGATCAACGGCGCCACGGTCCCCGTGCTCGTCGACTTCTACGCCGACTGGTGCGGGCCCTGCAAGATGATGGCGCCGGTGCTCGACGAACTCGCGCGTGAGCGGGCCGGGGAATTGCTCGTCGTGAAGGTCAACTCCGACCAGAACCCCGCCTCGCCCCAGCGCTTCAACGTGCGCGGCATCCCGACGCTCGTCATCCTGAAGGACGGTCAGGAAGTCGCACGCCAAGTGGGCTACGCACCCAAAGCGCAGTTGCTCGCCCTGCTGGACATCGCGCGGTAACCGCCTCCCCCTATCTCCCCCCAAACGCCTTCGCCGGCACCGTCTTCAGGTACATGTATACGGCGCGAATCTCGTCGTCGGTCATGTCCTTGGTGAAGCGAAACGGCATCAGCGGGTCAATCGGGGCGCCCGATGGGCGCTTCCCTTCGCGGAGCGCGCGGAAGAAGTCCTCCTCCGTGTAATGCCCGATGCCGGTCGGCGTGATGTTCGCCGCGGGCCTCCACGCGGGTGGCGCGCCGGGAATGGCTCCGCCCGACAGGCCGGGACCGTGGCAGCCCTTGCAGCCGCCGATCTCGGCGATGTAGCGACCGTACTCGACCGAAGCGCCCATGGGCACGGCGGCCGGATGTGCGGCGTCGTGCGTGATCATTTCGGCGGGCACGAGCGGCAGGTCGCCCTTGGCGTAGAGCAGGCGACCAAGGGGGCCGACGCTGTTCGTGCCGACGATGCGGTCGACCGGCGGTAGCGTCTTGAGGTAGGCGATCAACGCCGCAGTGTCCTCGTCGTTGATGTTCTGGAACTCCTCGGCGGGCATGTAGAGCAGCACCGATCCGTCCGGCTTCACGCCGTGGCGGATGGCCCGCTCCCAGTCGAGATCGCTCAGCTGCCCGCCGATGCCTCCCTTGCCGCGAGTCAGGTTGGCCGAGTAGAGCCGGGCGACCGGAAAGGCGTCGATGAACACGCCGCCGCCGAAGTCCGCCGTGTGGCAGTCGGAGCACTTCGCGATGGTCGTTGCCAGGCGACGGCCGCGTTCGAGGGCCAGGGAGTCGGTGGGGGTGTTCAGCGCGTGGCCGGCGACATTCCACTTCGTGTCGAGCCGTCGCTGGGTGTACAGGTACAGTCCGGTGCCGGCCACGAGCACGAGTACCGCAACGAAACCGATCGCCCACGCGGAAATGCGCAAGAGCTTCTTCATGAGGGGGGGGCCTCAAGTCAGAGTGTGATGTCCAACTTCGCTCGGCGCAGAAGATGCCTGCCGAGACCGCCGCGCGCGAGTCCCCAGTGGCACCACGCTTGCCCTCCTCCGCAGCCCGCACGACTATTCTTCCGTGCCTCCCGTGATCGAAACCATCGCCCTGCGCAAGGCGTACGCCGCGCCGCTCACCCGGCGTCGCGCCGGCAGCGGGGACGCCACGCGTTCCGGCCCGGTGCTCGCCCTCGACGGCCTGGACATCGCCATCCAGCCGGGTGAGTTCTTTGGCCTGCTCGGGCCCAACGGCGCGGGCAAGACGACGACCATCGGCATTCTCACCACGCGCGTGCGTGCGACATCGGGGCAGGCGTTCGTCGCGGGCGTCGACGTCGCCTCGCACGGGGAGCTGGTCCGTCGCCGCATCGGGGTCGTGCCGCAGCGCCCGAATCCCGATCGCGGACTCAGCGTCCTCGAGAACCTGCTCTTCCACGGTGCGTACTTCTGCCTGCCACGGGCCTTCACGGCCCAGCGGTCCGGCCAGTTGCTGGAGCAACTCGGTATCAGTGACAAGGCCGATGCCAAGGTGGACGAGCTCTCGGGCGGGCAGCAGCAGCGGCTGATGATCGCTCGGGCGCTGCTCCACGAGCCGCAGGTGATCTTTCTCGATGAGCCCACGGTCGGCCTCGATCCGCAGGCCCGGCTGTCGCTCTGGGAGATCCTGCGGACGCTGCACCGCGATGGCCGCACCATCGTCATGACGACGCACTACATGGAAGAGGCCGATCAGCTCTGTGGCCGGCTGGCAATCGTGGACCAGGGCCGGCTGCTGGCATGCGACACGCCGGCGGCACTCAAGGCCAGGGCGCCGGGCGAGACGCTCATCGACCTGCAACTGGATCGTCCGGCCGACGGCGCGTCGGATGCCTGTCGCGCCGTGCCGGGCGTGTCGCGCGTGGATGTGTCCGACCACGATGTGCGCGCCTACTGCATGCGTGGGGGAGAGGCGCTTCCAGGGCTCATCAAGGCCGTGGAAGCGCACGGGCACACGGTGCGCAACATCAATCTCGCCAAGCCCTCGCTCGAAACGCTCTTCATTGCCCTCACGGGCCGGCGGCTCGATTGATCGACGACACGCGGGTGACCGCCTCCGACGTCTTCGTGGCCATGCTCGCCCGCGATCTCCGCGTGGCGCGTCGCGAGATCGGCTTCACGCTCGTGCGCACGCTGATGCAGCCGACGCTGCTGATGATCGTCTTCGGTTACCTGCTGCCCAAGATGCAGATGCTGCCGAGGGCGTACGTCACGACGCTGCTCCCCGGCGTGCTCGCCGTCAGCCTGGCGCTCTCGGCCGTGCAGTCGGTGGCGCTCCCCATGGTGGCGTCGTTTGGCGCCACCCGCGAGATCGAGGACCGCCTGCTCGCCCCGCTGGCGACGCATCTGGTGGCGCTGGAACTCGTGGTGGTCGGCGTCATTCAGGGCATCGTGGCCGGGCTCATCGTGCTGCCGCTCGGTCGCGTCATCATGGGCACTGTCCCAGGGCTCACGCTGTCGAGCCTCGGGCTGACGCTGGGGATGATGATCCTGTCCGCGTCGGCCTTCTCCACCCTCGGGCTCTGGCTCGGGTGCGCGGTCAACGTGAACCAGATTGGCCTGATGTTCTCGTTCATCGTCGCTCCCATGCTCTTCTTCGGCTGCACGTACTACCCGTGGGACGGATTGCACGTGGTGCCATGGCTGCAGAAAGCGGTGCTCCTCAACCCGCTGGTCTACGTCTCCGAAGGGATGCGCGGGGTGCTGACGCCCGGCGTGCCGCACATGGATCCGGCCGTTGTGGCGTTTGCGCTGACGGGGGTGACGGTCATCGCGTGGTGGTTCGGGTTGCGGGCGTTCTACAAGCGGGCGGTGGGGTAGGGACCGCGAACGCCGCCGCCCATCGCAATTCCGCTCGAACCGAATAGGTTTCCCTTCCTCATGACCACTACCGCCCCCGTGGGTCTCCCGCCCGCTGCCGAGCCGCAGCGCTGGACCATCGACGCCGCCAAATCCCTCTACAACGTGGAGGGGTGGGGCGACGGATTTTTTGACGTCTCCGACAAGGGGCGCGTGGTCGTCCGCCCCGACAAGGCGCACGCCGAGCGCACGCTCGATCTCTTCGAGCTCGCCCTCGACCTCGAGGCGCAGGGCGTCGCGTTGCCGGTGCTGCTGCGCTTCTCCGACATCCTGCGTTCGCGCATCGAAGCCCTGCACGGCGCGTTCCAGAGCGCCATTCAGGAGTTCGGCTACGGCGGACAGTACACCACGGTCTATCCGATCAAGGTCAATCAGCAGCGGCACGTCGTCGAGGAGATCCTCGCGTTTGGCCAGCCGTGCGGCGTCGGCCTCGAGTGCGGCTCCAAGCCCGAACTGCAGGCGGTGCTCGCGCTCTCCGAGCGCACCGACCACGTGATCGTCTGCAACGGCTACAAGGACGAGGAGTTCATGCGCCTCGCCCTGATGGGGCAGAAGCTCGGGCACAAGGTGTTCATCGTCATCGAGCAGGTCAGCGAACTCGACGTGCTGCTGCAGGCGGCCGACGAGCTGGGCGTCGTCCCCACGGCCGGCGTGCGCATCAAGCTGTCCACGGAGGGCTCGGGGCGCTGGGCGCAGTCGGGCGGCGAGAAGTCCAAGTTCGGGCTCAGCTCGGCGCAGCTGGTCGCGCTCATCGAGCGCCTGCGCACCGCCGGGCGACTGGACATTCTCAAGCTCGTGCACTTCCACCTTGGCTCGCAGATCACCGATATCCGGTACATCAAGCGGGCCATGGGCGAAGTCGCGCGGTTCTACGTGGAACTGCGCCGCATGGGGCTCGACATCACGCACGTGGACGTCGGCGGCGGGCTCGGCGTGGACTACGACGGGTCGCAGAGCACGAACCAGGCGTCGATGAACTACACGGTGCAGGAGTACGCCAACGACA
>CANNKR010000095.1 GCA_947504615.1 Gemmatimonadota bacterium
AGGGAGGACGGTTCGGCCCCGAGGTCAACGTGTACCACGAAGGGCTGCAGAAGCCCTTCACGATCGCCAAGGGCGTGACGCTGCCGGCGGGAAGCTACGACTTTCCGAACATCGGACTCGACTGGGAGACGAACCCCGCAGCGCCGGTGTCGATGTTGGTGCGCGGGGATTTTGCCGGCTTCTACAACGGCACACGCAGTGGCGGCACCATGACGGTCACGTACCGGCGCGGCGCCTCCATCACCTCGTCGCTCCTGCTCGACTACAACGACGTGCGACTCGACCAGGGCAGCTTCATCAAGTCCATCATCGGCGCGCGCGTCGCCTACTTCTTCACGCCGCGCGTCTTCATCCAGTCGCTGGCCCAGTTCAACGATCAGGCCTCGGCGTGGACGACCAACGTCCGCTTCGGCTGGCTGAACACCGCCGCCACGGGCCTGTTCATCGTGCTGAATGACGGCGAGGGTGCCGACAGCTTCTTCCGGTGGACCCGCCCGCAGTCGCGTGCCCTGACGGTGAAATACACCAGGCAGTTCGGCACCGGCCAATAGCCCTGCATATCGCCCACGGCGCGCGCCACAGCCGGGCGGGAATCTTTGTGCATCACCATGCAGCGCCCCCGCATCTACACGCAGGGGGCGCTGCTTGTCTTTCGGGGTACGCGGAGCATCAATTCAAGCATCCCTGTACCCCGCCCTTATGACTCAAATCGATATCATCGGCGTTCCACTCGACCTCGGCGCCAGTCGGCGCGGCGTCGACATGGGCCCGTATGCCGTGCGCGCCGCCGGATTGCGCAATCAGCTGCTCGCGCTCGGACATGCCGTCACCGACCACGGCAACCTCTCCGTTGCCGACCGCGGCACCTTCCCCCCCAATGCGCACGGCAACGATTTCCTGCCGACGATCGCCGCCGTGTGCGGTGAACTGTGCGCACGCGTTGAATCGTCGGTAAACGACCGGCACTTTCCCGTGGTCCTTGGCGGTGATCACTCGCTGGCCGCCGGTTCGGTGGCCGGTGCCGCGCGCGCGATGCGCCCCCGCGGCGAATCGCTGGGGTTGCTCTGGGTCGACGCGCACGGCGACATCAACACGCCCGAGACCAGCCCCTCGGGCAATGTGCACGGCATGCCCGTGGCCCACCTGCTCGGCCACGGCGATCCGCGGCTGATGTTCACCGACGGCGCGGCGGTCCGCGCCGAGCATACCGCGCTGGTCGGCATTCGTGATCTCGACGCCGGCGAGCGGGCGCACGTGCGCGAGTACGGCGTGCATGTCTTCACCATGCACGACATCGATCGGCGCGGGCTGGCGAGTGTCATGGACGAAGCGCTCGCGCTCGTCACCGCCGGCACGTCGGGGCTGTGGGTGTCGTACGACGTCGACGCGCAGGACCCGGTGCACGCGCCCGGCGTCGGCACGCCGGTCAGCGGCGGATTCTCGTGGCGCGAAGGCCATCTCATCATGGAAATGGTCGCCGACTCTGGCCGCCTGGTCGGGCTGGACGTCGTCGAGGTCAACCCTATCCTCGACGTCTCCAACCGCACCGCCGAACTCGCCGTCGGGCTGGTCGCCAGCGCGCTCGGCAAGCGGATTCTCTAACGCACAGCGGCGCGCCGCACGACGCGCCGCTGTCGGTCTCCGCTGGTTGCCCCACATATTCAGGGATCATCCGCAGGTTCCTTCCTTCTCCCGTGATCCCATGATACCGCGCGCATACGCTCGTGTATTCGTCACCCTCTTCGTGGCCGCCTCGGCCTGTCAGTCGAACCCCGGCGCCGTGCCCGCCGAGGCGGTCGCCGCCATCGACACCGCCACCCTCATGCAGCACATCCGCGTGCTCGCCAACGACTCGCTGATGGGGCGCCAGCCCGGCAGCGCCGGCGAGGACAAGACCGTCGCCTACATCGAGTCACAGTTCAAGGCCATCGGGCTCAAGCCCGGCAACACCGACGGCACCTACATCCAGAAGGTTCCGTTCGTCGGAATCACGGTCAAGGGAACGCCCGCGCTCACCTTCGCCAAGGGCGGTGCGAAGCAGACGTTGAAGTGGCGCGATGATTACGTCGCGTGGACCAAGCACGTGGCGCCCAGTGCATCGCTCGACAAGAGCGAACTCGTGTTTGTCGGATACGGCACCGAAGCGCCCGAGTTCGCGTGGGACGACTTCAAGGGGCTGGACGTCGCCGGCAAGACGCTCGTCATGCTCGTCAATGATCCGCCGCTGGCCGACACGGCGCTGTTCGGCGGCGCACGCATGACCTACTATGGGCGCTGGACGTACAAGTACGAACAGGGCATGAAGCACAAGGCCGCCGGTGTCCTGCTGGTGCACGAGACCGAGCGGGCGGGTTATCCCTTCGGCGTCGTGCAGGGGAAGACCGCCGAGCAATTCGACCTCGTGACGCCTGACAAGAACATGGGGCGCAGTGCGGTCGAGGGATGGATCACGCTCGATCAGGCCAAGGCACTCTTCACGATGGCGGGGCAGAATTTCGATTCGCTCAAGGCGCACGCTGCCACCTCCGCCTTCAAGCCCGTCCCCTTGGGCGTCACCGCCACGGTAAAGCTCGAGAACACGCTGCGGACGGTCGACTCGCGCAATGTCGTCGCCAAGGTCGAAGGCAGCGACCCCGCACTGAAGAACGAGTATGTCATCTACACGTCGCACTGGGACCACTTTGGCATCGGTGCCAAGGTGAACGGCGACTCCATCTATAACGGCGCGGCGGACAATGCGAGTGGAGTGGCTGGTCTTCTCGCCACGGCCAAGGCGTTCGTTGCCATGAAGACGCCGCCCAAACGCTCCATTCTCTTCCTCTCGGTCACCGCCGAAGAATACGGACTGCTCGGCTCGCAGTACTACGCCGTGACGCCCATTTATCCGCTGGCCAAGACGCTGGCCGTCATCAACATGGACGCCCTCAATCTCTGGGGTTCCACCAACGACATCATGGTGATCGGACTCGGCAGTTCAGAGCTCGACGACTATGCCACGACGGCCGCCGCCGAACAGAAGCGCACGCTGCGGCCCGACGCCGAGCCGGAGAAGGGGTTCTACTATCGCTCCGATCATTTCAACTTCGCCAAGGTGGGCGTCCCCGCGTTCGATCCGGGCCCCGGCGTCGACTTCATCGGCAAGAGTGCAGACTATGGAATGAAGAAGCGCGCCGAGTACACCACCAACGACTATCACAAGCCGTCAGACGAGATCAAGCCCGATTGGGAGTTGAGCGGCGCGGTGCAGGACATCAACTTGTTCCTGACGATGGGGTATCGCGTGGCCAACGCGGCGAAGTACCCCGAGTGGCGCGTGGGCAACGAGTTCCGGGCCGCGCGGGAGAAGCAGCTCACGCCGTAGCCGCACTCTGCGTGGTGTGGTGATGACGTGACAACGGCGGGCGGCCATCGAGGCCGCCCGCCGTTGGAATATCCTGGTCGGACCGATCACCCACACGGCCCCGACACGAACCTCGTCACTGTTATCTGACGAGTTTTTTGTACTTCACCCGATGCGGCTGGTCCGCATCCGGGCCCTTCCGGCGCTTCAGGTCCTCGATGTACGCCCCAAAGTTCCCCTCGAACCAGGTCACCTCGGAGTCGCTCTCGAACGCCAGAATGTGCGTGGCGACGCGGTCCAGGAACCAGCGATCGTGCGAGATGATCACCGCGCAGCCGCTGAAATCGAGCACCGCCTCTTCCAGCGCGCGCAGCGTGTCGACGTCGAGATCGTTGGTCGGTTCGTCGAGCAGCAGCAGGTTGCCGCCCTGCATCAGCGTCTTGGCCAGGTGCAGGCGGTTGCGTTCACCCCCCGACAGGTTGGCCACCAGCTTCTGCTGGTCGGCCCCCTTGAAGCCGAACGCCGAGCAGTAGCCGCGCGAGTTGATCTCCTTCTTGCCCACCTGCAGCATCTCGCGCCCGCCGGTCATCTCGTCCCACACCGTGCGCTTGCCCTCGAGCGTGCGGTCCTGATCCTGGTACGAGATCTGGACGGTCTCGCCGATCTTCAGATCGCCGGCGTCCGATGTCTCGATGCCATTGATCATCCGGAACAGCGTCGTCTTGCCGGCGCCGTTGGGGCCGATGATCCCCACGATCCCCGCCCGCGGCAGGTCGAACGACATGTCCTCGAACAGCAGCTTGTCGCCATAGCCCTTCTTGAGCTTCTTGGCGATCACCACGTCGTTGCCCAGGCGCGGCGCCGGCGGAATGACGATTTCATTCTGGGCGATCTTCTCCTGCTGCGCCTCGCTCAACATCTCTTCGTAGTTCTGCAGGCGCGCCTTGTTCTTGGCCTGCCGCGCCTTGGGCGACATGCGCACCCACTCGAGTTCCTTGTCCAGCGTCTTCTGCCGCGTGCTGGCCTGCTTGTCCTCGATCGCCAGACGCGCACGCTTCTGCTCCAGCCACCCGCTGTAGTTCCCCTCGTACGGCACACCCTTGCCGCGGTCGAGCTCCAGGATCCACTTGGCCACGTTGTCCAGGAAGTACCGGTCGTGCGTGATGGCCACCACCGTCCCGGTGTACCGCTCCAGGTGATGCTCGAGCCACGCCACCGACTCGGCGTCCAGGTGGTTGGTGGGTTCATCCAGCAGCAGCATGTCGGGCTCTTCCAGCAGGATGCGGCAGAGCGCGACGCGCCGCTTCTCGCCGCCCGACAGCACCTTCACGTCGGCGTCGCCCGGCGGCAGGCGCAGCGCGTCCATGGCCACCTCGATCTTGTTGTCGAGGTTCCAGAGATCGTGATGATCGATGTACTCCTGCAACTTCCCCTGCTCGTTGAGCAGCGCGTTCATCTTGTCATCCGACATCGGCTCCGCGAACTCCATGGCGATCGCGTTGTACCGATCGAGCTTGGCCCGCTGCTCCTTCAGCGCAATTTCCACGTTGCCGCGCACGTCGAGCGACTCGTCCAGCTGCGGCTCCTGTGACAGGAAGCCGATCTTCGTGCCCTTGTGCGCCCACGCCTCGCCCTGGAACTCCTGGTCGAGGCCGGCCATGATCTTCAGCAGCGATGACTTGCCCGAGCCGTTGGGGCCGATCACGCCGATCTTGGCGCCGGGGTAGAACGAGAGCCAGATGTCGTCGAGGATGATGCGCTGGGGGGGAACCACCTTGCGCAGACCCTTCATGACGTAAATGAATTGCGGTGCCACGGGTGCGATGCTCTGTTTGGGGGGTGTACAGGACGATCTGCAAGCTAATCGCCTGCCCCCATCCGCCCCAACCGACTACCCTACAGCACGCCCCCCTTCAGCCCGTCCCATGGACTTCTCCGGCATCGCCGACCGCCTCTCGCAGAGCCCCGTCACCGCCCTCCCCGTGCTGTTTGCCGCCGGAGTGCTCACCAGCCTGACGCCCTGCATCTACCCGATGATCCCGATCACCGCCGCCATCGTCGGGGGCACGGCATCGGGCGACACGCCGCGCCGAGGACGCACCATCGCCCTCACGCTGGCCTACGTCCTCGGGCTCTCCCTGGTCTATTCGGCCCTCGGCCTCTTTGCCGGGCTCACCGGCACCATGTTCGGCACCATCAGTTCCAACCCGTGGCTCTACTTCGGCATGGCCAACCTGCTGTTGCTCGCCGCCCTGGCCATGCTCGATGTCCTGCCGGTCCGGCTCCCCTCGGCACTCACCGCCCGGGCCGCGACCATGGGCGATAGCGGCCGCGTGGGCGGCGCCTTCCTGATGGGGTCCGCCAGCGGGCTGGTGGCCGCCCCCTGTTCCGCCCCCGTGATGGCCGCCGTCCTCACCTGGGTGTCGCGAACAAAGAGCCCCGTGCTCGGGTTTACCTATCTGTTCACCTTTTCGCTCGGCATGTGCACGCTGCTCGTCGTCGTCGGCCTCTCCAGCGGCGCCGTCAGCCGACTGCCGCGCGCCGGCACCTGGATGCTCTGGGTCAAGCGCGTCTTCGCGCTCGCCATGGTGGGCGTCGCCGAGTACTACCTCATCAAGGCAGGCCAAGGGTGGTTCTGATGAAAAACGTGAAGCGGATCGCACTGCTGGTGGCCATGATGCTCGCGCTTGTTGCGCCCGGAGCAGCGGCCCAGGACAGCGGTATTCCCGTGGGCGAGAAGGCGCCGGGCGCCGCCGTCGAGACGCTCGCCGGAGCCCCCGCCGAACTCTCGTCCGTCTTCGGCAAGGGTCCGGTGATCATCGAGTTCTGGGCCACCTGGTGCCCCAACTGCAAGGAACTCGAACCCGCGATGCTCGCCGCGCAAAAGAAATACGCCGGCAAGGTCACGTTCGTCGGGGTGGCCGTCAGCGCCAACCAGAGCCCGCGCGCCGTACAAGCGTACGTCGACAAGCATGCGCTGTCAGCCATCCAGTTCTTCGACCGGCGCGGCAAGGCGGTGGGCGCGTATGACGTGCCGGCGACGAGTTTCATCGTGGTCGTGAACAAGGCGGGCCTGGTGGTCTACACCGGAGTCGGCGCCGGACAAGACATCGACGCCGCCATCAAGAAGGGACTGCCGTGACCCCTGCCGCGCGTCGCGCGTTTGGCGCCGTCGCGGTGGTCGCCGCCTTGGCGTACACCGGTCCCATGGCGTATCTGGCGTTGAATGAGCGGCACATGGTGTTCCGTCCCGACCAGTTCGGCGGACGCACGGTGGCGCCGCTCCCTGATTCGCTGCGCCTCGTCTCGAGTCGGCTGGCGTTGACCAGCGGCGACGGGGCACGGATCACGGGGCTCGTCATTCCCGCCGCAGACACGGCGGCGCAGTGGCTGCTGTATCTGCACGGCAATGCGGGCAACATGACGTCGTCGATCCTGCCGCAGTTCTATGCGCGCTGGCACGCGCTCGGGCTGCAGGTGCTCGCCATCGATTATCGCGGTTATGGCGAGAGCGACGACCGGCTGACCAGCGAGCAGGGGACGTACGCCGACGCGCGCGCCGCGTACGACTGGCTGCGCACGGTCCGCGGGGTGCCCGCCGACCGCATTGTGATCTACGGACATTCCCTGGGTTCCGGCGTGGCCACGGAGTTGGCGCTGCACGTGCAGGCCGCCGGGCTCATTGTGGAGGGCGCGTTCACCTCGGTTCCGGACATCGGCGCTGCCGCATACCCGTGGTACCCCGTGCGCCTGCTCTCCCGGCAGCGCTTTGCGTCCATCGACAAGATCGCGCGCGTGGCCATGCCCAAGCTGATCATGCACGCCAGCGATGATCGCATCGTGCCGTTCTCCATGGGCCAGCAGTTGTATGCTGCGGCGAGCGCCCCCAAGGAATGGGTGCAGCTCAAGGGCGGGCACATGCGCCCTTTCCTCGACGACAGTGCGCATTTCTGGGGGCATGCGGGGGCATTTGTGCAGCGCCTGCGTGCCGATCTTCCGGGCGTCGAGTCGCCGGCGCCGGTGGCGCCAGCCACGCGCTAGCAGCACACGCGCCAGCAAGTGGCGCGTCAGCGCCCGCCGGTCAGCGTCAAGTCGAACAGGTGCGTCGGTGCCTGCGGCGCGCGCGTGTGATACACACGGATCGTGTCGATCACGAACGGTTCCGTGACACGCACGGCAAGCAAGGCGCGCAGCGTCGTGGGCGTCAGCGTGGGGTAGAAATTCAGCGTGCAGTGCGGCGTGAACGGATAGCGCGCGATGGCCGAGCTGAGTCCTGCGGTCTTCAGCCGTTCGTGCAGGGCGCGTATTGGCCCGTGCGGATCGATGGGGAGCACCACGATTTCTCGTCCCAGGAACCGCAGGGGCGGCAAGAACGCGAGGTGCAGCGGGGCCGACTCGGCGGCCACGGGCTCCAGCGCCGCGCGGAGCACGGCCAGCGGCGTGTCGGGAGAAATGGGCCCCGCGCCGGACGAGCCCAGGACGGTGATATGCGGCGGCAGTTCATTCGCCATCTTCGGATCGAAACGCCGCTGCAGGTCGCGCACCTGCGCCCCCACCGGTCCAGTGAGTTCCGCCGTGATGAAGATTCCGTTGGTGCTCATGCGCGCGGGCTCATGGACGCAGGCTCACGGGCGCGCGCGCGGCAGGAAGCGCCGGTCGATCCAGTTCGCGGGCCGGTCGGCGTGAAACCGCGCCACGACGAGCCCGCTGACGATCCCGATGCCCGCACCCATCACCACGTCGCTGGCCCAGTGGTTGTCGCTGTGCATGCGCGCGAGCCCCGTCAGCGCGGCCGCCCCGTAGAGTGCGGGCCCCGCCCAGCGCGCCGTGCCGGGGTATGACAGGCGCAGTTCGCGGTCCATCGCGCTGGCAAAGGCAAAGACCGCTGTGGTGTGTCCCGACGGAAACGACTGCCGCGTGCCGTCGTGCGTCCCCGACAACAACCGCCAGTCGCCCGGACGCCCCGGACTCGCATACGGCCGCGCACGACCCGCCAGTCCCTTGATGCCCCCGGTCACGACACCACTCAGCACAATGGCCTCGCCGGCCCGCATTCCCAATCGGGCCAGGTTGGGACGCCCGGTGGCCCACCCGGCCGCGTATATCGCCGCCGAACCGACAAAGACGCCGGGGCTTCCGTAGGCGTTGAAAATGTCCGCCGTGGACGACAAGAACGGCGACTGCTGCACCCACCCGCGCTGCATCACCCGCTGCATCTCGCGATCGGCCGGCATCACCGCCACCGCCGCCAGCGAAAAGGCGCCCAACAGCCGGGCATCGCGCCACGTCATTATCGAGTGCGCCGGTGGTGCCACGGGAACAGGCGCTGGTGGAGCCAGCGGAGCCTGCGCCCCAAGCGCGGGCACGGCGCACAGAACCAGCAGGCCAACGGCCAGCGCGATCCTGCGTTGGTGAAGTGGGGGATTTCGCATCAGATTAAGGATATGGATCGAACCACCAACGCGCCGCATCCCGAGCTGGTCATTCGCGACCTCGTCAGCCACGAGGACCGCGCGCAGTGCGTGGCGCTCCAGGATGCCACGTGGGGCGCGGGGTTCACCGAACGCGTGCCCGCGGCCATCCTGCAGGTGGGCGCCAAGGTAGGCGGTGTCACCGCCGGCGCCTTCACGCCCGACGGCCGCCTGGTGGGTTTCGTCTTTGGGCTCACGGGCATTCGCCACGGGGTGCTCGTCCACTGGAGCGACATGCTGGCCGTCGTCCCGGAGCTGCGCGGCACCAGCGTGGGGACGCGCCTCAAGGCCTGGCAGCGCGCGCAGTGCGAGGCGCTGGGCGTCCGCCTGATGTACTGGACCTTCGATCCCCTCGTCGCACGCAACGCCCACCTGAACCTCAACAAGCTGGGCGCCCGCGTGGACGAGTTCGTGGAAAACATGTACGGCGTCACCGACAGCTCGCAGATGGGAACGCTCCCCACCGACCGCTTCGTCGCCGCGTGGGACCTCGACGACGTGCGCATCGCGCGGCGCCTGGCCATGCGCGCCCTCGATGTGCCGCGCCTTGCCACCGCGCCGGTGGTCGCCGGCGGGCCCGGGGCACCGCCGCCGGCCGCGTGGCCCGACACCCCGGCCGTGCAGGTGCAGATCCCGGAAGACTTCCCCGCCCTGCTGGGCCGTGATCCGCAGGCCGCCGCGGCGTACCGGGCGCACTCGCATCGGGCATTTACGCATTATTTCGCACTTAGATACCAAATCAGTTCTTTTCATCCCGCGCCTGATCGCGATGGCGCCTACCTGCTCACCAGCCCCACGCCATGATCCGTCTCGACCAGATCTCCCTGCGCGAAATCCGGCTCGCCCTCAAGGAACCGTTCAAGATCTCCTCGGGCGTCGTGTCCGAGCGCCGCATCCTGCTGCTCGAGCTGCACGACGCCGACGGGGCCGTCTGCTGGAGCGAGTGCGTGGCCGGCGAGTGGCCCAACTATTCGTCCGAAACCATCGACACCGCGTGGATGGCCATCGAGGCCTACGTCGCCCCGCGCGTGCTCGGCGTCGCCTTCGACGCGCCGGGTGACGTGTACGAGGCGCTCGATCGCGACTTCCGCGGCCACGAAATGGCCAAGGCCGCTGTCGAGATGGGCATCTGGGGCATCGCCGCCACGCAGGCGGGGCTCCCGCTCGCCCGCCTCATTGGTGGCGTGCGCGAACGCATCGCCGTCGGCATCTCGCTCGGCATCCAGTCCTCGCCCGCGGCGCTGGCCGCCAAGGCCAGCGCCGCCATCGGCGAGGGATACCAGAAGGTGAAGATCAAGATCGAGCCGGGGCGCGATGTGGCCTACGTGCGCGCGGCCCGTGCCGCGTTGCCGGACGCCGAGTTGATGGCCGACGCCAACAACGCCTACACGCTCGACGATACCGAGACGCTGGCCCAGCTCGACGACCTCGACCTCATGATGATCGAGCAGCCGCTGGCGCACGACGACATCGTCCGCCACGCCGAACTGCAGCGCCACCTGCGCACCCCCATCTGCCTGGACGAATCCATCACGTCGCTCGAGCGCGCGCAGGACATGGTGACGCTGGGCGCCGGCCGCATCATCAACATCAAGCCCGGGCGCGTCGGCGGGCTCACGTCCTCGATCATGATCCACGATTACTGCGAAGAGATGGACATTCCGGTCTGGTGCGGCGGCATGCTCGAGAGCGGCGTGGGGCGCGCCTACAACGTCGCCCTCGCCTCATTGCCGAACTTCTCGCTGCCCGGCGACCTGTCGCCGAGCCGCCGCTACTGGGCGCAGGACATCGTCTCGCCCGAATGGACCATGACGAGCGACGGCACGATGGGCGTGCCACTCGATCGCCCGGGCATCGGGGTGGAGCTCGACCTCGATCGCATCAATGCGCTCACCGTCCGCCGCGCCGTGCTGCGCCTGTCCAAGTGAGCGACGGGCAGAACGACGCGCTGCCTACTGCGCTGCGCGCGCACTTCACCGCCGACGAGGCGAGTACGCTCATCGACCTGCGGCGCGACCTGCACGCGCACCCCGAGCTGTCGTGGAAGGAAGTACGGACCCAGGCCCGCCTCGAAGACGTATTGCACGGGGCCGGCATCCGTGACGTGCGGCGCGTCGCGCGCACCGGCCTCGTGGCGCGCATTCCGGGGCGTCTGCCCGGCGCGCCGGTCATCGCGCTGCGCGGCGACATCGATGCGCTTCCCATTCACGAGGCGACCGGTCTGCCATACACCTCGCGGCACCCCGGGGTGATGCACGCCTGCGGCCACGACGTGCATGCGTCGTGGGCCGTGGGCGCCGCGCTGCTGCTGCACCGCACCCCCGCCGATGGCGACGTGCTGGTGGTGCTGCAACCCGCCGAAGAAGTGGGCCAGGGCGCCGCCGAGGTGCTCGCCAGCGGCGCGCTCGAGGGCGTGCGCGCCATTTTCGGGGCGCACGTGGACCGGCGCTTTGAAGTCGGCCAGGTGGTGGCGCAGCCCGGTCCGCTGGCGGCATCGACGGACACGTTCACCATCACGCTCACGGGCGAAGGCGCGCACGGCGCGCGTCCGCACGAGTCGGCCGACCCGGTGGTCGGGCTCGCCGCCCTCATCACCGCGCTGCAGACGATCATCTCGCGCCGCCTCGATCCCGCGCAGCCGGGGGTCGTCACCGTGGGCGTGGTCGAAGCCGGCACAGCC
>CANNKR010000096.1 GCA_947504615.1 Gemmatimonadota bacterium
GGCGAGGCGCTGCCGGCCATCGGATCGGTGTCGCGCCTCGAGATAGAGACATCCACGTCGGACGGCGGCGGCACGCGGGTGCGCGTGGAGGGCGGCGTGTTGGCCGGCGTGTCCGACGCCGCGCGTCGCCGCGGGACGACGGTTGCCGTCAGCGATCTGTTCTTCAACGTGCCGGCGCGGCTCAAGTTCCTGCGCGGCACGCGCAGCGAATGGCGCGCCATCATGGACGTGCTCACCACCATGGCGCTCACCCGGCGGGATGTGCGCTTCTCCATCACGCACGACGGCAAGGCGCTGCTGACCCTGCCGCCCGCCGCGGGCCTTCGCGATCGCATTGCCGCCCTGTGGAGCGTTCCCCTCGCCGACGCCCTCGTCGGCGTCGACGATGTCAGCGGGCCGATTCGTGTGAGCGGCCTGGTCGAGCGCCCCGCCGACGTTGGCACGGTGGCGCGGCGCGTCTTCGTCACCGTCAACGGACGCGCAGTGCGCGACCTGGGCATCGTGCGGGCCGCCGAGGCGGCGTATCGCTCCACGATTCCCGCCGGCGTGCGCCCCACGGTGCTGCTCGAGGTGGAACTGCCGGGAGCCGACGTCGATGTGAACGTGCATCCGGCCAAGGCCGAGGTGCGCTTCCGCGATCGCTGGCCCGTGGAGCGCGCCGTGGAACGCGCCGTGCGCCGCGCCCTCGGCACCGAAGACGCGGCCGTCTGGTTTGGCTCGCCATCCACCGGGCCGGCGCTGCAGTTCTTCCCGCCCGTGGTGGACGTCGAGGTGTTGCGCGGGCCCGCCATCGCGCCGTCCGAGGCGCCTCTGTTCGATGCCCCGCGTGATCCCGCGACCTCGCGCGCTGACGATGGCGACGTGCTCCCCGGTGTGCCGCCGGTGCCCGACGTCCCCGTGCCCGCGCTCACCCAGCTGCGCCGCACGTTCATTTCGTTTGAACGCGACGACGGCCTGGTGCTGATCGACCAGCACTCTGCCCACGAGCGTGTGCTCTATGAGCGGTTCATGGGCGCCCTCGAGCGTGGGGACGAACCTGCGCAGCGGTTGCTCTTTCCGCTGACGCTGCACTTGTCGCCGGCCGAGGCGGACGCCTTCGATTCCAATCGCGACCTCTTTGCGCGGCTCGGTTTCGAAGCCGAGGCTTTTGGCGGCACGTCCGTGCTCGTGCACGCCACGCCGCATCCGCATCCGCGGTTCGACGCCGAGCGTTGCCTTCGCGACACGCTGCAGGCCCTCACCGGCGATCGCGTGGCCAGCACGCATGCGCGGCACGAGCGCTTGGCCGCGACCGTCGCGTGCAAGGCCGCCATCAAGGCCGGTGACGTGCTGGCCGCGTCCGAGATGCGCGCGCTCTACCTGGCGCTGGCCGGCACCACGCTTCCCGCGCACGACGTGCACGGGCGCGCGACCATCGTTCACGTCTCGTGGGATGAACTCGAGCGACGCTTCGGCCGGCGCTGAACCGCGCGTCGGGCTGCGCATCGTCTGCGGCCCCACGGGCGCGGGCAAGTCGGCGCTCGCCCTCGCGCTCGCGGAGGCGCACGGCCTCACCATCCTGGCCGCCGATTCGCGGCAGGTCTACCGCGGCTTCGACATCGGCACGGCCAAGCCGACGCTGGCCGAGCAGGCCCGCGTACCGCATGCGGGCCTTGATCTCGTCGATCCCGCCGAGCGCTACAGCGCCGCCGCGTGGGCCGCGTATGCCACCGGGATCATCGACCGCGTGGGACCCCACAAAGTCCTGATTGTTGGCGGCACCGGGTTGTACCTGCGGGCGCTCGTCCAGCCGATGTTCGACGAGCCCCCCATGGATCCTGTGCGCCGCGCGGCCCTCGCCGCGGAACTCGACCAGTTGGACACCGGGACGCTGCGCCGCTGGGTGCTGCATCTCGATGCGGCGCGCTCGGGTCTCGGGCGCACGCAGTTGCTGCGGGCCATCGAGGTGGCGCTGTTGCTGGGGCGCCGCATTTCGGCGTTGCACCACGAGGCGCAGCGGACCGCCCGCTGGCGCGCGCGCTGGCTGTTGGTGGATCCAGGCGTCGAACTCCATGCGTGCATCGAGCGGCGCATAGAGACCATGCTTGAAGCCGGCTGGCTCGACGAAGTGCGTGCGCTCGCCCGATCGACCCCGCCCGACGCCCCGGCGTGGAATGCCTGTGGCTACTCGGTCCTCCGCGACCTCGCGCTCGGGGCGGGGAACCTCGACGGGGCCCGTCGGCATATACTTGTGTCTACGCGCCAGTACGCCAAACGGCAGCGCACCTGGTTCCGGCACCAGCTCTCGGGCGAGTCCGTGACCTCCATTGATCCACGCAGCGCCGACGCCGCGGTCCTGGCCGAGCGGTGGTGGCAGGACGGGAGTACAGAGTGAAAATAGGGATCACCTGTTATCCGACGTACGGCGGCTCGGGCGCAGTGGCCACGGAACTGGGCCTCGCGCTCGCCGGGCGCGGCCACGACGTGCACTTCATTACCTATGCGCAGCCATTCCGGCTTCCCGCCTTTTCGCCGCGCATCGTCTTCCATGAAGTGTCCATCGGCCAGTACCCGCTGTTCCAGTATCCGCCGTACGACCTGGCGCTGGCCGTCAAGATGCACGAGGTCGCCAGTCAGCAGAAACTCGACCTGCTGCACGTGCACTATGCCATCCCGCACGCCACCAGCGCCTGGCTGGCCAAGCAGATGCTGAAGGAGGCGGGGCACAACCTCCCCGTCGTCACCACCCTGCACGGCACCGACATCACCATCGTCGGGCAGGACCACTCGTACCACGCCATCACCAAGTTTTCCATCGAGAAATCCGACCGGGTCACGGCCGTCTCGCAGTACCTCAAGGACGAGACGGTGCGCGCCTTCGGCTGCGACAACCGGCGCGTCGAAGTCATCCCGAACTTCGTTGACCCCGCGGCCTTTGATCGACAGGCGTATGACGGCGCCCTGAGCCGCCAGCTCGGCGACGGACGCAAGATCCTCATGCACATCTCGAACTTCCGTCCGGTCAAGCGCGTCACGGACGTCGTGCAGATCTTTGCAGCCGTGCAGCGCGAAATCCCGTCGGTGCTCGTGATGGTCGGCGACGGTCCCGACCGGTCGGCCGCCGAGGAAGAAGCGCGGCGTCTCGGTGTCGAGGCCGACGTGCGCTTTCTCGGCAAGATCGATGGCGTCGCGCCGCTGCTCGCCAGCGCCGATCTCTACCTGCTTACCACCGATCAGGAGAGCTTTGGCCTGTCTGCACTCGAGGCGCAGGCGTGCGGCGTCCCCGTGCTCGGCTACAACGTCGGTGGACTTCCCGAAGTCGTCCAGTCGGGCATCACCGGGCACCTCGGCGCGGTCGGCGATATCGTGGGCATGGCGCGGGCCGCGATCGACCTGCTGGGCGATGAGGCCAGGTGGAAGGCGATGAGCGCCGCCGCCGTGCGCCGCGCCGCCGGCCAGTTTGCCACTGATCAGGTGCTCCCGCGCTACGAGGCGCTCTACGCCGATGCCGTGCGGTAGCCGCGGTGCACCCTTAGCTTTTCACCAATGACTGAGATCACCGTGTGGCAGGCGGCCGTGCTCGGCACGCTGCAGGGACTCGCCGAGTTCCTGCCCGTCAGCAGTTCGGCGCACCTCTCGCTCACGCCGTGGGCCTTCGGATGGCCCGAGCCTGGGCTCTCGTTTGACGTCGCCCTGCACGTCGGCACGCTCGTCGCCGTGGTGACGTTCTTCTGGGCCGAATGGGTGGCGCTCACGCAGGCGGCGTTCCGCGTGCTCGGCAAACGGCGCGTGGAGACCGTGTCCGAAAAGCGCGTCGTCTTCCTCGTGCTCGCGACGATTCCCGCGGCGGTGTTTGGGCTGCTGCTCGAGAAGCAGGCCGAAACCATCTTCCGCACGCCAGCGCTCACGGCGACGGCGCTCATCGTCATGGGGGCGCTGCTCTGGTGGGCCGACCATACGGCGCCGACCGACCGTCCGCTCGCCGAACTCACATGGAAGCAGGCGCTGCTCATCGGCTGCGCGCAGGTCTTTGCGCTCATCCCGGGTGTCTCGCGGTCCGGCGCGACGATTACCGCCGCACGCGCCTTGCACTTTGACCGCGAATCGGCGGCCGTGTTCAGCTTCCTGATGTCGATGCCGGTCATCGCCGCGGCGGCCGTACTCAAGGTGCCCAAGCTGCTCGCCGAGGGCATCGACGCCACCGTCATAGTCGGGGTCTCGGCCGCCGCCGTCAGCAGTTGGTTGGCCATCGCCGTGCTGCTGCGTTTCATCCGGCGCAATGGCTTTGGCGTGTTCGCCGTCTATCGGTTCGTGCTGGGCGCGCTCATCTACGGGCTTGTGGCCTACCGTGGCTGATTGGCGTTTCGACGGGTTCGACGCGGCCGGGCTTGCGGCGCACCTGGCCCTGCCGGCGTGCGAGCTGCACGAGCGCGTGGGATCCACCATGGACGTGGCGCACGCCGCAGCCGAACGTGGGGCGCCGGCCGGGACGCTGATCCTCGCCGACGCGCAGGACGCGGGGCGGGGACGCGGAGGCAAGCGTTGGGCGTCGCTCCCCGGGCGCGGTCTCTGGATGACGCTCATTGAGCGTCCGCAGTCCCCGCGTGGCCTCGATGTGCTGTCGCTCCGGATTGGGTTGCTCCTCGCTGACGCGCTCGACCCCGTGGCGGGCGGGCGCGTGGGGCTCAAGTGGCCCAATGATCTGGTCGTCGCCGGCCGGAAACTCGCGGGCACCTTGGTGGAAGCGCGCTGGCGCGACCAGCGGGTGGATTGGATCGCGATAGGCATCGGCCTCAACGTGACGGCGCCGCACGACCTTTCGGAGGCGGCGGGGCTGGTGTCCGGTACCAGCCGGTTGGCCGCGCTCGAGCGGGTGATGCCGGCGCTACGTTCGGCGGCGCAGGGTGAGGGGCCGCTGACGGACGGGGAAGTGGTGCGGTTCACGGCGCGTGATGTCAGCGTCGGGCGCCGGATCGTCCAGCCGGCGGTTGGCGTGGTGGCGGGCATCAGCGCCGCCGGGGAACTGATGGTGGACACAGGGGACGCCCGCCTGGCGTGCCGCAGCGGTTCGCTCGTCTTTGCGGAGGAGGAGTAATGCTGCTCGTATTCGACGTGGGAAACACCGAGACCACCATCGGGCTGTGCGATGGCGATGCCGTGGTCGCGCGCTGGCGCGTCACCACCGACGGCTCGCGTACGCCGGACGAGGCCTTCCTGCTGCTGCGGTCCCTGCTCGAGGCGTCGGGCATCGAGCGCACGGCGTTGACAGGATCCGCCATCGGCTCGGTGGTTCCCTCCGTGACCGTGCCGCTGGCCGAGGCCTGCGAGCGCTTGGTGGGCGCGCCCGCTGTCATCGTGGAGGCACGGTCCAGGCTTCCGATCACGCTCGACGTGGACGAGCCGCTGACCGTCGGGGCCGACCGCATCATCAACACGCTGGCGGCCAGTCGCCTGTACGCCCGGGATTGTATCGTGGTGGACCTGGGCACGGCGACGACCTTCGACTGCATCACGTCGGACGGCACGTTTTTGGGCGGGGTGATCGCTCCGGGGGTGCAGATGTCGGCCGATTCGCTCTTCCGGAAAACCGCCAAGCTCACGGCCACCGAACTCGTGCCACCGCGAAGTGTCATTGGGCGTCGGACCGAGGAGTGCATCCGTGCCGGGGTGGTGCTGGGAGCGGCCGATTCCATCGACGGCCTGGTGCGGCGCATCAAGGCCGCGTGGCCTCGCCCGGGCAATCCGTTCGTCATCGCCACCGGCGGCTTGGCGATGGCGTTCAAGCCCCTGTGCCAGGAACTGGATGTGGTGGAAGCGGACCTGACGCTGCGCGGCCTGGCGATGGCGTACGCCCTCCTGACATAACCAGAACGGCAGGCCGGAAGGCAGCGAGGGCCGGCTTGGCAGTCGGCCCTCTGCAATTACGGCAGGCATAAGCTGTTGTATTTGCACGAGTTACGACAACGTGGCGCGAAAATGGCGCCCTTGCGCTGGCACGACTCTCGCAACAGATTTACTCCGTTGTTAGCACTCTTGCTTGATGAGTGCTAACACTCTCTTTTTCTCCAGGTTCTTTCCACCACACCAGCACGAGGAGTCCACACCATGGCAGCCAAGACCGCTCCTGGGTCGAAGGTCGCGCCGCTCGCCGATCGTGTCGTCATCAAGGCGACCGAGGAAGCTGAGCAGATGCGCGGCGGCCTGTACATCCCGGATACGGCGAAGGAAAAGCCGCAGCAGGGCGAAGTGATTGCCGTTGGCCCCGGCCGGTTTGAGGACGGCAAGCTCGTCCCGATGGGCGTGAAGGTCGGCGACAAGGTGCTGTACGGCAAGTACAGCGGCACCGAAGTCACCATCGAAGCCGAGCAGTACCTGATCCTGCGCGAGTCGGACATCCTCGCCGTCGTGAACTAAGCCACCCCAATAGCACCAGGGAGCAGATACCAATGGCAGCAAAGGAACTCCATTTCAACGTCGATGCCCGTGCGGCGCTCAAGCGCGGCGTCGATCAGCTGGCCGAAGCGGTCAAGGTCACCCTCGGCCCCAAGGGCCGGAATGTCGTGATCGAGAAGAAGTTCGGCGCCCCGACGGTCACCAAGGACGGCGTGACGGTCGCCAAGGAAGTCGAGCTCTCCGATCCGATCGAGAATCTCGGCGCCCAGATGGTGAAGGAAGTGGCCACCAAGACGTCCGACAATGCCGGCGACGGCACGACGACGGCGACGGTGCTGGCCCAGGCGATCTTCCGCGAAGGCCTCAAGAACGTGACGGCCGGCGCGAACCCGATGGCCATCAAGCGCGGCATCGACAAGGCCGTGACGGCGATCACCGAAGAGCTCAAGCGCATCTCGGTGCCGACGTCTGGCAAGAAGGAAATCGCCCAGGTCGGCACGATCTCGGCGAACAACGACAAGGAAATCGGCGACCTCATCGCCGACGCCATGGAGAAGGTGGGCAAGGACGGCGTCATTACGGTCGAGGAAGCACGCGGCCTCGAGACGACGCTCGAGACGGTCGACGGCATGCAGTTCGACCGCGGCTACCTCTCGCCCTACTTCATCACCGATCCGGAAAAGATGGAAGTCGCCCTCGAGGACGCCTACATCCTGATCCACGACAAGAAGATCGGCTCCATGAAGGATCTGCTCCCGGTGCTCGAGAAGGTCGCGCAGTCCGGCAAGCCGCTGATGATCATCGCGGAAGACATCGAGGGCGAGGCCCTGGCCACGCTCGTCGTGAACAAGCTCCGTGGCACGCTGAAGGTCGCCGCCGTCAAGGCGCCGGGCTTCGGTGACCGCCGCAAGGCGATGCTCGAGGACATTGCGGTCCTCACGAACGGCAACGTGATCAGCGAGGAAGTCGGCTTCAAGCTCGAGAACGCCGTCCTCAGCGATCTCGGCCGCGCCAAGCGCCTCGTCATCGACAAGGACAACACGACGATCATTGATGGCGCCGGCGATGCCGACAAGATCAAGGGCCGCATCAAGGAAATCGAAGTGGCCGTCGAGAAGTCGACGAGCGACTACGACAAGGAGAAGCTCCAGGAGCGCAAGGCGAAGCTCGCGGGTGGTGTGGCCGTGATCAACGTCGGCGCCGCGACGGAAGCCGAAATGAAGGAGAAGAAGGCCCGCGTCGAAGATGCACTGCACGCCACGCGCGCTGCGGTGGAAGAGGGCATCGTCCCGGGCGGCGGCGTCGCGCTCATCCGCGCGCAGGTTGCGCTGAAGGGGCTGAAGCTGGACGCCGAGGAGCAGATCGGCGTCGATATCATTCGCAAGGCCGTGGAAGAGCCGTTGCGCATGATCGTGGCCAACGCCGGTGGTGAAGGCTCGATCGTGATCGAGAAGGTGCGCGCGTCGAAGGACAAGAACTACGGCTACAACGCGTTGACCGACTGCTACGAAGACCTCGTGGTGGCCGGCGTCATCGACCCGACCAAGGTCACGCGCACGGCGCTGCAGAACGCCGCGTCGATCTCGGCCCTCCTCCTGACGACGGAAGCGATCATCGTCGAGAAGAAGGATGACAAGCCGCAGATGCCGGCCGGTGGCGGCGGCGGTGGCATGGGCGGGATGTACTAGGCCACGAACTCGGACGGCGGATTCCGGAATCGGAATTCGCGGTGTGAGGGCGATGGAGAACAACGGATCGGGGGCCCGGACATTGTCCGGGCCCCCGATTCCATTGTGGGGCGTTCGTGCGGGGCGCCCTTGACGCCGCGTCGCGCCCTGTCTAACATCCGCTCACAATCGTTGACCGTGGTCATTTGCCGCCTCTTGCCGCCACGCTAAATAAAGTGCTAAAACGCGATCGCCGGGGTGGCATCCCCCGGCCTTTGTAATTTTTGGTGGCTCGCCAACCTTCCTCTGCGAGTGCGCCATGCCGATCCTCTCGACCGCCAACACCTCGGGCTCATCCCCGTCCGCCATTTCGGCGCCCGGGAACGCGCGCTCATGACGACGGGCCGCATCTTCGACGTCGCCCTTCCGCCGACGACGCTCGAGGCGGGGGGGCGGCTGCAGGCGCCAAGCTTGCGTGGCTGGACGTGGGGGCCGGCTGACGCGCCGGTCATCCTGCTGATCCACGCACTCACGGGGGATGCTGATGCCACGGGCTTGTGGGGACCGCTGATCGGTCCTGGTCGTCCGCTCGACCCCACGAAGTTTCGTCTGCTGTGCTTCAACAACCTGGGCGGATGCTCCGGTTCCACCGGCCCGACGGACGTGGATTTTCCCACGCGCGCCGATGATGCGCGTTTCGGTCCCGCACGCACCGATGCGCCGGGAGCGCTCCCAAGCCGCGAAGCCATTGAGCCGGCCACCGTCACGACGTGGGATCAGGCGCGGGCCATCCTTCAGGCGCTCGACGTGCTCGGCATCGATCGCCTGCACCTCGTCACCGGTGGGTCGCTGGGCGGAGCCGTCGCGCTCGCCCTGGCAGTGCTTGCTCCGGAGCGCACGGAACGCCTCGCCCTCTTCGCGACCTGCGCGGCCTCGTCGTCGTGGATCGTGGGCTGGAATCACATTGGACGGCAGGCGATTCTGGCCGATCCCACCTACCCGGTGGCGGCCAACGGGCTCGCCATCGCCCGGCAAGTGGCACACCTGACGTACCGGGCCGAGCCGGGTCTCGAACTGAAGCAGGGACGCGCCCAGGTGAGCGATGGCTGGTCATCGCGCGAGGCATACCGGGTGCAGACCTATCTGCAGAGTCGCGGCGAGCAGTTGGTGCAGCGTTTCGATGCGCCCACGTATCTGTGCCAGCTCGGTGCCATGGACCACCATGACGTCGAGCGGCGGCCACCCGCCGATTTCTACGCCGGCGTTGACGCGCCGGTCTGGGGGCTCGCGCGCGTCTGTGCATCGACGCTGGCCGTCGCGGTGCCATCGGACCAGCTGTACCTGCCGTCCCACTGCCGCACCATCGTCGACGCGCTCTCGGCGCACGGCGCGCGCGCGGTATACGCCGAAATTGACAGCCCACACGGGCACGACGCGTTCCTCATCGAGTGGGATCAGATGGCGGCGCTGCTCGCGCGCGCCCTGGCCTTGCCCGCTGGCGTTCCATTCGCCGCACACCCTGCCGGAACTCCCATGACCGCAGATTGCCCGTCCACG
The DNA here is from genome assembly GCA_947504615.1 of Gemmatimonadota bacterium. GTDB lineage: Bacteria > Gemmatimonadota > Gemmatimonadetes > Gemmatimonadales > Gemmatimonadaceae > PNKL01. Next base: position 9,597 of record CANNKR010000096.1, read on the forward strand.
TATCGCGTGATGAAGTTCGGCGGCTCGTCGCTCGGCGATCCCGAGCGGCTCGTGCGCGTCGTCGGCATCATTGGTCACGAGCACGAAACCAACGGTCCCGTGGCCATCGTCGTGTCGGCATTTGGCGACACGACCGAGCGCCTGCTGTCGGCGGTGACGGCCGCGGCCGCCGGGCACATCGAACCGGCCACGCAGATCGCCGACGCCATCTCGCAGGCGGCCATCGACATTGGCACGCATGCGCTGCAGGGTCTGGTGCCGGGCGCCGACGCGGCGCCGGTGCGCGCCGCGGTGTATGAGCGCGTCGAGGCACTGCGATCGCTGCTCTTCGGGGTCAGCCTGGTGCGCGAAATGACACCGCAGACGGTCGACTCGGTGGTCTCGTTCGGCGAACGGATCGCGTCAGCGGTGGTGGCGGCGGTGCTCACGGTCTCGGGACGCCCCGCAGTGGCGGTCGATGCGCGCAGCTGGACCGTCACCGACGACGCCTTTGGCGCCGCGCTGGTCGACTGGGAGGCCACGCAGTCGCGCCTCGACGCGCTCGCTCCCACGTGGGGCGGTCGCATCCCCGTCCATACCGGTTTCATTGGCGCAACGCCCGATGGCCGAACCACCACGTTGGGGCGCAATGGGTCGGACTACACGGCGACGCTGCTCGCGCGCGGTCTTCAGGCGCGCGAGGTCGTGCGCTGGACCGATGTGTCCGGCGTGATGACCGCGGACCCCGATCTCGTCGATGATGCGTATCCGATTGCGCATCTCACGTACGCCGAGGCGCTGGAATTGGCGAACTTCGGTGCCAAGGTGTTTCACCAGCGCACGATGATCCCGTTGATGGACTCGGGCATCCCGATGCGCATCCGCGACACGATGGCGCCGGATGCCCCCGGCACCCTCATCGACGCGCGCGGAGCCGCAGACGCCGAGCATGCGACGTCGGTGACGTCGCTCGAGAATCTTGCCCTGATTGGCGTGCAATGGCGCCGCCTTCCCGAGCAGGCGCGCATGGGGGAGCGGGTGCTGCGCGCCCTCGACGAAGCCGACGTCACCGTGTGGATGGCGAATCAGGCCGCGCACGGGCAATCGGTCGCGGTGGTCGTGCCCAGCGATCGGGTGGATCGCGCGTGTGACGCCATCCGGCGCGCGCTGCGTGATGAACTGGCCCGCGGCGATCTCGAGGCGCTTTCCGTGCGCACCCCCGTGACGCTCCTGTCGCTGGTCGCCGAGGTGATGGGGCGCACGCCCAACGTGGCGGGTCGCTTTTTCGGCGCACTGGGCTCGATGGGCGTCAACGTGCTGGCCATTGCCCAGGGCGCGAGTGCCCGGTCGGTCTCGGCCGTCATCGGTGCCGATGATACCGCCGTGGCGGTCCGCACGGTGCACGCCGCGTTCAACTTCAGCCATCAGGAAGTCAATCTCCTCCTCGTCGGCTGCGGCACGGTCGGGAGCGCGTTGATCGATCAGATCCGCAGCCAGCGCGACGCACTGCTCGCGCGGCAGGACGTGCGGCTGCGCATCGTCGGTATCGCCAACAGCAAGGGCGTGGTCTTCGATCCGTCGGGGATCGACCTCGATTCGTGGCGGGACCGACTGGCCACCGCGTCGGGCGGCACGCTGGATGATGCGGTGGTCTCGCTCAGTCGCCTGCCGGTCCCGATTCTCGTGGACTGCACGGCGAGCGCCGACATCATCAACGTGATGCAACGGGGCTTCGCGCACGGGGTGCACGCGGCGGCGGCCAACAAGAAGCCCTTCGCCGCGGACCGTGCGGCCTATGCGGCGCTCTTCGCGGCCGCC
>CANNKR010000097.1 GCA_947504615.1 Gemmatimonadota bacterium
CCGGCGATGCCGGCGCGAGGGCCGGCACCGTCAATGGCGCTCGCGATGCGCTCTTGATGCTCCGCGTCGAACTACTGGATACCGACACCGCTGCGGCGCACGCACTCGATGCGGCGCTCGAGGTGATGCGTCGCGGTGGCGACGCCACGGCCGCCCTGGCACAGGCGCGTCGTGCCATGGCCGGCCGCAGCGCCACGCACGGCGCGCTGGGCGCGTGGGGGACTCCCTGGTGAGCCGCACGCCGATCTCGCTCTTCTCGCCCGAGTTCGTCTTTGCCACGGCGCAGTACGAGTCGGGCGACTGGGACAGCGCGCCGCTCGTGCCGGTGAATGTCATCGACTCGGTGGCGCGATACACCAGCCTGCCGGTGCGCGCGACGGGGGTCATCGTGCCGCTGGCGTCGCGTGAACTGTTCCGGTATCCGCTCGTCTTTCTCACCGGGCATCTGCCGGTGCGCTTCACCGGTGCGGAGCGCGCGAACCTCGCCGAGTTCTGCGCGCGTGGCGGGCTGCTGTTCGTGGACGATCACAATCACGACATCGACGGCGCGTTCCACCGGACGGCCGTGGAGGAAATTGGCCGGGCCGTCGCACCGTTGCAGCAACTGCCGAACAGCCACGCGGTGTACCGGAGTTTCTTCACCTTCGAGGACGGCCCGCCCGCCACCGGTCATGAACTGAACGGCTGGGGCGACAACCTGGTGCACACGCACCTCCTCGCCGTCCAGCGCGATGACCGGCTGTCGGTGCTGTACAGCAACAAGGACTACAGCTCCGAATGGAACTACCACCCGGAGAACAAGCGTTTCCTCTCGGTGGACAACACGAAGTTTGCCGTGAACCTGGTGATCTATGCCCTCACGCGCTGAGCCGGTGCGGGCACGCCTCGAGTGGGCCGCGCGCGTCGCGGCGTTCGCGCTGTTGGCGTGGGCGTTGTGGCGGCAGTTCACGCCGGCCCCCGTGGCCAGCCGAGTGCTGGACAGTGCGTCGCTCGCGCGCACAGTCGGCGCTGTGCTGTCGGCGGACGGACGCACGCAGGGGCCCACGCACGTGCGTGTGACCGGTGCCGTGCCGCCGCCGGTGCGCGACGTCGTGGCGGCTGCGCGGCGCGCCGGCGCGCGCGTGAGCTGGTCGGGGGACAGCACAACCGTGTGGGCGGCCGCTGGTGCTCCCGAGCGCGAGCCCGGTGGCGGGGTTCGCGTGGCGGTGGTGGGTCCTGCGGCACGCGACGACAGCGGAGTGCTCGCCGACACCACGGGAGCGCTCGATACGCTGCGCCTGCGCGACGGCGGCGCTGCGCTGACGCTCAGCCCGGCGCGCGGGCTGCAGCTCCGGGCGCGCGGAGCGGCCATCGCGTTGAACGTCGCACCCGACACCGCGCCATGGCGTGCGCTGGTGCTGGCGCGCGCGGGGTGGGAGGCCAAGTTCGTCGTGGCCGCACTCGAGGAACAGGGATGGACGGTGTCGGCACGGCTGTCGCTCGCACCGGGCACCGATGTCACGCAGGGCGCGCTGTCGGCACTCGATCCCGCCGCGCTCGACGTGGTCGTGGTGCTCGACAGCGTGCGGGTGGGCCCCGAGACCGCCGAGATCGTTCGTTTTGTGCGCGCCGGTGGTGGCGTCGTGCTCGCCGGTGACGGCGCCACGCGGCTGAGTGCCGTGGCCCCCGCGGAGCTGCTCAGCGCGTCGACGCGCGCCCCGCGCAGCGATGCCGTGGTGACCCGCGCGTCGCTGCCGCTGCGTGCGCTGACGACGCTGCGTGCCGACGCCGTGGTGCTGGAGTCGCGCGGCCCGCTGGTGGCGGCCGCGGCCCGCTCCGAAGGGCGTGGACGGGTGATACTGTTGGGGTACGGCGACACGTGGAGGTGGCGAATGGCGGGTGGAGCGACGGCCGTGGCCGAGCATCGAAGGTTCTGGTCGCAGGCGCTGGCCGGTGTGGCCCCTGATCGGGCGCCGCTGCCGGCCGCGCCCGAAGGGGCGCCGCGCGCACGCCTCGTGGATGCGTGGGGGGCGATGTCCGCTGCGCCAGCGACACCGACCGATGGCTCGAACGCGCGCTGGCTCTGGCCGGTGGCCGCACTGCTGCTCGTCGCCGAGTGGGCGTCGCGCCGCACGAGAGGTGCCGCTTGAGCGTCGCCTTCATCTCGCATTCCGATTGCGGGCGCCACGACACGGGCTGGAATCACCCCGAGCACGTGGGGCGATTGCGCGCCATCACGCGCGCCATGCGCACGGACCCTGAGTTGCTGATGCGCCTGGATCATCGGGAAGGGCGCCATGCCACGCCGGAGGAACTCGCGCTCGCGCACGATGCGGGGTACATCGACTCGGTGCGGGCGATGGCAGAACTCGGCGCGGGCCGATTCGATGCCGACACGGTGGTCAGTGAAGGCTCGTGGGACGCCGGGACAGCGGGTGCCGGCTGCGTACTCGACGGCATCGATCTCGCGGTCGCCGAGGGGCGCCGCAGCTTCTGCGCCGTCCGTCCGCCCGGGCATCACGCGCTCAGGGACCACGCCATGGGATTCTGTCTCTTTGGCAACGTGGCCGTAGGCGCGCACTATGCCCGCGTGCGGCACGGACTGGGCAAGGTGCTCATCGTCGACTGGGATGTGCACCACGGCAACGGCACGCAGGCGCTGGTGCAGGACACCGAAGACATCCATTTCGTGTCGATGCATCAATGGCCGTGGTATCCGGGGACCGGTGCGGCCGCCGACCGGGGGCCCAAGGACAGCGTGTGGAACGTGCCGATGGCCGGTGGGCTCGCGGCCGCGGACTACGTCGCGGCGTTCCTTGGCGCGGTCGATGCGGCCACGGCCACGTGGACGCCGGATCTGGTGCTGATCTCGGCCGGGTTCGATTCCCTCCATGGCGACCCGCTGGGCGGGTTCACGCTCGAAATGGCCGATGTCACGACCCTCACCGCCGCCATGGTCGATCGGGCGGGCCACTGGTGCGGGGGACGGGTCGTGAGTGCGCTGGAGGGGGGGTACGCCCCCGAGCGCGTGGGCGAGGCCGCAATGGCGCACCTGCGCGCGCTCGAGGGCTGAGCGCCGCCCGTACGCTTGCTCGCCTGTTCGCGCGGGAGATAGCTTTGCGGACAGGCAATGAGGCCCACGCGGAGGAACAGCTTGGCTCGACGGGGTGGCACGTTTCGCATTCGCAAGCCGCGGCCGTCGATGGCCGTGGACGCCGCACAGCCGCGCAGCTGGCTTCGCTCGGCGGCCGGCGTGGTGACGCACAACATCGAAACGCGCGACATCGCCGGCCACCTGGCCGATCCCGGCGCGTTCCTCTGGGTGGATATCGATGCGGCGAGCCCCCACCAGGTGGCGCTGCTGGAGAAGGTCTTCCAGTTCCATCCGCTGGTCGTGGAAGACACGCTGAGCCCCAACGGGCGCGTCAAGGTGGAGGAGTATCCCGGATTCCTGTTCGTCGTGGTGCGCGCGATCCGCTATGCCAGCGAGACGGAAGACCCGCACGACATCGAGACCTTCAACCTCTGCTGCCTGCTGGGCGACAACTACCTGGTGACCGTGCACGGGTCGCACGCGCCGGGACTGGAGGCGGTGTGGGAGCGCGTCGGCCGGTCCAACGACCTACTGGAGCGCGGCCCGGCGCGGATCATGCACGCGGTGCTCGACGCCTCGGTGGATGCGTACTTCCCGATCGTCGACCAGCTGGACGAGTTCATCGACAACATCGAGGAGCGCGTCTTTACGCGCTTCGACCAGGCGGCCCTGCACGACATCTTCGGCGTCAAGCGACTGGTGCTGCAACTGCGCCGCCATCTGGTGCCGCAGCGCGAGGTGTTCAGCTATCTCACCAACCGCCCCTCCCGGCTGATCCCGCCGGACGTGCAGCTGTACTTCCGCGACATCTATGATCACGTCATCCGGCTGAACGAAGCCATCGACACCTATCGTGACCTGGTGAGCTCGGTGATGGAGTCGTACCTGACGCAGGTGTCGAACCGGCTGAACATCGCCACCAAGAGCCTGACCGTCGTGGCGACCATCAGCGTGCCGTTCGTGGTCGTGAGCGGGATGTGGGGGATGAATTTCACCGATATCCCGCTGGCCAACTGGCCGCACGGCTTCTGGGTGATGTTCGTCGGCCAGTTGTCGCTGGGTGGCCTGCTGGTCTGGCTGTTGCGCCGTCGCGGGCTCGTGTAAGGTGTTCTGCCCAGAGTGTGGCACCTGGAACCGCGGCGCCGCGGCGACCTGTGTGCGCTGTGCGCTGCCGTTGCCGCTGGTGCGCGCGCGTCCCGACGCGCCCGACGCGCTGATCACCGCGCTCCGGCAGGCGACGGGCAATCGGTATCGCGTGATCCGGCGCCTCGGCTCGGGCGGCATGGCCGACGTGTACCTCACCGAGCAGGAGACGCTCGGACGTCCGCTGGTGCTCAAGGTGATGCATGCGCATTTGGCGCGCGACGACGAGATGCGCGAACGCTTTCGCCGCGAAGCCGAGGCCGCCGCGCGACTGCTGCATCCGCTCATCTGCGTGCCGTTCGACTACGGGGAAGTCGGCGAGATGGTGTACCTGATCATGCCGTACCTGGGGGGAGGCGGGCTGGCGGAGTTGCTGATGAAGCAGCGCACCATCGCACCCGAGCGGGTGGCCGAGGTGGCCGCGCAGGTGGCCACCGCGCTCGACTACGCGCACCGCCAGGGCGTGGTGCATCGCGACGTGAAGCCCGACAACGTGCTGTTCGACGAAGACGGCAACGCGTACATCACCGACTTCGGCATTGCCACCGCGCAGTTCCACGCGCGGCTGACGGCCACCGGGCGCGCCATGGGGACGCCGCACTACATGGCCCCCGAGCAGGCCATGGGCAAGACGCTCGACGGCCGCGCCGACCTGTATGCGGTGGGCGTGATGATGTACGAGTGCCTGGCGGGATTCCCGCCGTTCGACGCCGCCGACGCCTTTGCCGTCGGCTACAAGCAGGTGCACGAGGTGCCGGTGCCGATTGGCGAGGTGAACTCCGGGGTGCCGGCGGTGCTGGCGGCCATCGTGATGCGCTGCCTCGAGAAGCGGCCGGAGGCGCGCTACCAGCGCGGGGCGGATCTTGCCGCGGCGCTGGAAGAGTGGCTGCATGCCAACGGCACCCCGCGCGCCGTCCGCGTGCGCGCCATCACGCCGCCTGCGGGCGCGCCGGTGGTACCGGCCGGGTCATGACCGCGCGGCTGGTGGATGTCGCGCTGCCGCTGCCGCTGTTCCGCGCCTTCACCTACGCCGTGCCCGATGGTCTGCGTCACGCGGTGGAGCCGGGGGCGCGCGTGGTCGTGCCGTTCCGCAACCGCACGGCGATCGGCATCGTGCTGGGGGCGAGCACCGCCGTCCTCGCGGAAGGCGTCGTGGCCAAGGACATCATCGACGTCCCCGACGAGCGGACGGCGTTCCGCCCCGACCTGCTCGCCGTCGGCCGCTGGATGGCCGACTACTACGTGTCGCCGGTGGGGATGGTGCTGCGCGCCGCACTCCCCGCCGCGCTCGGGCGCGCGTCGCGCGCCGAGCCGGGCATCAAGACGCAGCGCGTGCTGCGCCTGACGCAGGAACTCGAGACACTGCTGCAGCGTGACGCGCTGTTCAAGCGCGCGCCGCAGCAGCGCGCCCTCTATGAATTGCTCGAATCGCTGGGCGGACAGTCGGCGGTGCAACACCTCATCGAGCGGCTCGGCTGCACCGAGGGGGTGGTGAAAGCGCTGGTGAAACGCGGCGTCGCGACGGTGGTGCTCGAGCCCGTGGACCGCGATCCGTTCCTGTCGCGCCCGGCGCCCGCGCCCAAGGTGGTGACGCCAAGTGACGCGCAGCGCGACGCCATTGCCGCGCTCAAGGATGGCGCACCGGGCGACACGTTCCTGCTGCATGGCATCACGGGGAGCGGAAAGACGCTGGTGTACATCGAGTTCCTCCGGCACGTGCTGCACGAGCGAGGGCAGAGTGCCATCGTGCTGGTGCCCGAGATCGCGCTCACGCCGCAGACGGTCGACCGTTTCCGCGCCGTCTTCGGCGATCAGGTGGCGGTGCTGCACTCGGGACTCGGCGATGGCGAACGCTACGACGCCTGGCGGGCGCTGCAGCGCGGCGACAAGCGGATCGCCATTGGCGCCCGCTCGGCGGTCTTTGCGCCGCTGGAGAAACTGGGTGCCATCGTGGTGGACGAGGAGCACGAGTCCACGTACAAGCAGGGCGAGGCGCCGCGGTACCACGCCCGCGAGGTCGCCATCGTGCGCGCCCGCGAAGCCGGTGCCGTGGTGGTGCTGGGCAGTGCGACGCCGAGCCTGGAAAGCTGGGTGAATGCGAAGTCGGGGAAGTACCACCTGCTCTCGCTGCCTGATCGCGTGGGGGGTGGGGCGCTGCCCAAGGTGAACATCGTCGATCTGCGCACCGAGGTCGGGGCAGGGGCGCCGCCGCAGGTGCGTGCGCTGCGCAGCATCCTCAGTGCGCCGCTCGAAGCGGCGTTGCACGAACGGTTGGCGCGCAACGAGCAGAGCCTGCTGCTGCTCAACCGCCGCGGCTTTGCCAACTTCGTGACGTGCCCCGACGGCCACGTGGTGGCCTGCCCCAACTGCGCCATTTCGCTGACGTATCATCGCGCCCCCGAGCGGATGATCTGTCATTACTGCCAGCACACCGAGACGCTGCAGGTGACCTGCGGCGTGTGCGGGGCGGAGAACATGAAGCAGCGCGGCGTGGGGACGCAGCAGGTGGAGCGGCTGCTCAACGAGCGCTTCCCGTCGGCGCGCGTGTCGCGCATGGACGTGGACACCACCACGGGCAAATGGGCGCACACGGAAATCCTGGACCGCGTGGGACGCGGCGAGGTGGACATCCTGCTTGGCACGCAGATGATCGCCAAGGGGCTCGACTTTCCCAACGTGACGCTGGTGGGGGTGATCGATGCGGATATCGGGATCAACCTCCCCGATTTTCGTTCGAGCGAACGTACGTTCCAATTGCTCAGCCAGGTGGCCGGGCGCGCGGGGCGCGGGCCCAAGGGGGGCGAGGTGTTCATCCAGACGCGCACGCCGGGGCATCACGCCGTGCAGTGTGCGGTGGAGCACGATTTCCTGCGCTTCGTCTCCGAGGAGCTTCCCGGGCGCGAAAGTCCGCCGTATCCGCCGACCCTGCGGCTGGCGAACGTGGTGGTGAGCGGGCTGGACGAACTGGCCGTTGCCGCCTGCGCGCAGCAGGCCGCCGACTGGCTGGGCGAGCGCATCGCCAAAATGGACGATGCCGTGACGCTGGTGGGGCCGGCCCCGTGCCCCATTGAGCGCATCCAGAACCGGTGGCGCTGGCACCTGGTGCTCAAGACCTCCCGGGCCGGATCGCTCACCCGGCTGATGCGGAGCTTCCTGACGCGATTCGAGCTGCCGGCCGCGCACGAAATGCGGGTGATGTTCGACCGGGATCCGGTGGCGCTGCTGTAGGGCGCCGCTACTTGCGGTGGCAGGTCAGGCAGAGCTTGCTGCCGGTCATTTCCACGCGCAATCGCCCCGGTGCTGCAGCATCGTGGACGTCGTGGCAGGTGACGCATTCGACCTTGCCGTCGGGCAGCCGCAGGCCGGCGTTCTTGATGAGCGCGTCGGGCGCGAAGCCGGCGTCTGCCAGCGGATAGGCGATGGAGACGGGATGTCCCTTCACGTATGCGTGGCCGGGTCCCACGGCGTCCACGTGGCAGCGGATGCAGACCGCGCTGGTCGCCGTCCACGACGGGGGGCAGGTCGGTGCTCGCGGCTGGGTGCTGTTATGACAGTCGGGGCAGGCGCCGTGCACCGACCGGGCGCTCGGCGCGTTGGCGGCGGCGCTTTCTGTCACCCGCACGGTATCGGTGGCGTCCGCGAATCCTGCCCGCGCGTCACCCACGAAGGCGAGCGCGGCGCAGAGCGTCGTGATCGCCTTTCCCACTCCCCAGTTCCGGCCCGACCACGGCCGGCGCGCATCCTGCGCCATAAGCTCCTCCCGGTGTCATACCTGAACGGGAGTATCGGTGGCCGGTGCCGCTTACTGTATGCCTTTCCGCGGGCACCGGAAAGAAAAGAACGACCCAAAGCCTACCACCGTGTCGGCCATTGCCCCGCAAAAATCCATCCGTTTGCCGACTAGGTCAATCTGTCCCAGCTATTTGTTTGTATACACCTGAGCGCGTGAGTCCGTTAGTGGATGGCGAGCGCAGGTCAGGACTGACTCAATCCCTCGAACTGACTGATGACCCCACACGCTGGCGACGCGGCCAACGCGACGAAGAGATTAGTAGCCACATGCAGCGTGTTGCTTGTGTTGTGCGTTAATGTCGCCAACGCGCAGGCGGCGGGTTCGGGGATCGCCGGAACGATGCATGACACGCGGGCGTGGGAATTCGGGGGAGGGACCGGCGAGGTATGCATCATGTGCCACGCGCCGCACAACGTCAAGCCGACGGGCCCGCTGTGGAACCACGCGCCGTCGGCCGCCACCTACACGCTCTACGGGTCGAGCACCATGGACGCGGCTGTGGGTCAGCCGGGTTCGTCGTCGAAGCTCTGCCTGTCGTGCCATGACGGGACGGTAGGGATCCTCGACTACGCGGCCAACACCGGCGGCATGTCACTGGGCGATGCCTATGGCTGCGTGGACTGCTTCTCGGTCCTTGGCACCAACCTCAAGAACGACCATCCCGTGGGCATCACGTACGACGCGGTGCTGGCCACGGCCGACGGGCAGCTGGCCAACCCCGAGACGAAAACCGTGACGATTGGCGCCACGATGAGCCGGACGGGCACCCTGGCGTCGACCATGCTGGTGTCGGGCAAGGTCGAATGCGCCTCGTGTCACGATGTCCACAACCGGTACACGGTGGGCGCGAGCAGCCGATACCTCCTCAAGGTGAGCACGACGGGCAGCGCGCTCTGCCTGCAGTGCCACGCCAAGTGATCGCATGATCAGGCTCCCTCGCTTCGTCGTCCGTATCGCGGTGCTCTCTCTGGCGCCGCTTGGCGCCGCGCTCGGTCTCCAGGTGCCGCGCAACGATCGGGCATCGGTGGTTGGTACTGCGCCGAGCAAGCCGCGCGTCTGGCCGGAACCGCCCGATGCGCCGCGCATCGTGCTGAGCGGCACGCTGGCCTCGGAGCGCGACATCGGCAAGCGCCTCACCGGCCTGGCGGCATTCCGCGCCAAGGTCGAGGGATCCAAAGAAGTCCTGGTCGGAGTGCAGCGGCCCTTCGACGTGGTGGTCGACGCGGCGCAGCGTGTCTTCGTCACCGACGGCGGGCGCAATCAGGTGATGGTGTTCGACCCGGCGACGCACGAGGCGCACCCGCTTGGTGAATCGGGGCCGGGTCGGCTTGCGTCGCCCGTGGGACTTGGCATCGATGACGCGGGCAATATTTACGTGGCCGACCGGGGGAGCAAGCGCGCGGTGGCCTTCACGCCTGCGGGCGCCTTCCTTCGCGCCTACGGCAACGCCGAGCTGCTGCTGAACCCGGTAGACGTGGCCGTGGACGGCAAGGCAGGGCTGGTCTACGTGTCGGACAGCTTCCTGCACCAGGTGCTGGTGTTTCGGCAGTCGGATGGCGCGCTACTTCGGCGCATCGGGCGCTCCGCGGGTGAGGTGTCGGCCTCCAAGCGGGCCGCGGCGGCTGCGCCGTCGACGCACGGCAAGGCAATGCGCGACGCGGCCGAGGGTCCGGCCGCGGCCGGGGGTCCGGACGCGGCCACGCCCGGCCATGGCGGCAAGAGCCGGGCGGAACCGCGCGATGTGGTGCTGAACCGTGGCACGGCCGACGGGGAGTTCCGGTACCCCTCGTTCATCGCCGTCAGCGGCGCCGGCGAACTGTACGTCACCGACGGCCTGAACTCCCGGGTGCAGGCGTTCGGGCGCGACGGGCGCTTCGCGCGGCAGGTGGGGAAGGCCGGAGATGGCCCGGGGTCGTTTGCGCGTCCCAAGGGCCTGGCGGTGGACAGCGAAGGCCACGTGTACGTGGTGGACGCCGCGTTCAACAACGTCCAGATCTTCGATGACAAGGCCCGGTTGTTGTTGTTCTTCGGGCAGATGGGGCAGCGCGACGGGGAGTTCGACCTGCCGTCGGGCATGTTCATCGACGCCAGTGATCGCATTTACGTGGCGGATCGAGCCAACAACCGCGTGGTGGTTTTGCAGTACCTCCGGGAGCGCGCGCGCTAGCAGGCGCTCGTGCGTGGCGTCCCGGGGTTGATGGGTGTCGTCCTGCAATGTCGAAGTGCGATTGAACTGTCACCTGCTTCACTTTCCTTACCAATCCACAGCACCGGAGTACACATGCAGCGTTACGGGAAGCTCCTCCTTGGGACCCTCGCGGTGGTCCTGCTCTCCATGGCCGCCGTCGCGAACGTGTCTGCGCAGACGATCGCTGGCACGAAGCACGACCTGTCGACCAATGCCACATCGCTTGGTGTGACGAACTACAACCAGATCTGCGTCTACTGCCACGCGCCGCACAACGCCTCGACGACGCTGCCGCTGTGGAACCACACGCCGACGACCACCGTCACGTTCCAGATGTACAACGCGTCCAATAGCTCCACGATGGACATGACGGTCGGGTCGGCCCCGGGTACCGTGTCGCTGGCCTGCCTGTCGTGCCATGACGGCACCATCGGCCTGGACGTCGTCCAGAACGTGCCTGCGGGCAAGACCGCGGTGGGAACGGTCAAGATCGGCGGCACGCACCTGCTGGGCGCCGACCTCCGCAACGACCATCCGATCGCCGTGACGTACAACAACGTCACGGATGTCGCGTTCAACGCCAAAGTCACGGGCAAGGTGGGTGCGCTTCCGCTCTATGGCACCGGCAAGGATCAGGTGGAGTGCGCGTCGTGCCACAACGTGCACAACAACGTGAACGGTTCGTTTCTGCGCATTGCGAACACGAACAGCGCGCTCTGCCTGACCTGTCACATCAAGTAGTATTACACGCAGCGACCGGGGCAACGCGAGCGACTGGCGCGTTGCCCCGCGAAGAACCTGGAACAGCGAGGGAGGCAGTTTGAGGGTGTTTACCGGGCGACTGGGGCGTCGGATGGGGGCCATGATACTGCTGGCCGGACTCTCGGTGCTCGGGGGATGCAGCCGGCGCATGCTGGCGGCGTTCTTTGACTTGCCTCAGGCGTCCGGGCGACCGGCGGCGGCGGCGCCGACGCGCGAGGCGCCCGGCGCGCCGGGCGCCACCGCAGCACTTTCCGCTGTTGCGCGAGGGCCTGCGCCGGTGCTGGAGGGGACGTTCGATGAAGACAGTGCAGTAAAGCTCCTCCCCAAAGACGGCGCGGGCAACATCGACTGGCTCGCCGCCGAGCGGCGCGGCATCATCCGGCCGCGCTCGGCGCTGCCGGGTCGGCCGGC
>CANNKR010000098.1 GCA_947504615.1 Gemmatimonadota bacterium
ACCGCCCAGTCAACGGAACATCCGCCGAAGAATCAGGTATTACAGGGCACCTCCAGGGGTGGGGGTGAGTGAGGACGCCGCAGTGGCTGCACGCGCTGCGGCGTTCTTGCGTTCGTCAACGAAAAAAGGGCCGGCAATCGCCGGCCCTTCTCTTTCAATCGCTGGTCCCCAACCGAACCCGAACTCTACTTCCGCTTGTAGTTCACGATCGGCAAAAACTTGACGTTCGCATTCCGCGCGATGTTGATCACCCCGATCTGCATGCCGTCGAGCTCGCGCGCGTAGTTCACGATGCCGATGGTCAGGCCGCGCTGCTGGCCGCGCATGGCGTTCACTGCCGACACCGACACGCCGCGCATGCTGCCACCCTTTTCCAGGCGGCTCAGCACCGGGGCGATCATCAGGCCGTCCATGCGGTTCGCGCCGATCATCGAGGCCATGGCGAACTTGCGGATCGTCGGCGAACCGATACCCACACCGGCAATGGCGATACCGTCAATGCTCTTGCCGGCGCCGATGCCGCCAAAGGACAGCGCAATGCCACGGATAGTGCCGGCGGCGCCGACCCCAATACCGCCCACTCCGACACCACGCAGGTCACCGCCGATGCCGGCGCCGATGCCGCCGATCACGGCACCCCGCACATCACCACCGGCGCCCACGCCCACGCCGCCCACACCGATGCCGCGGAAGTTGCCGCCGATCCCTGCGCCCACACCTCCGATGACCAGGCCGCGGCCGCCGCCGCCCGCGCCAACACCCACACCGCCGACCGCGATGCCGTTCAGCTTGCCACCCGCCGCAGCGCCAATGCCGCCGATCGCGATGCCATTGAGGTCACCACCCGCTCCCACGCCGATCAAGCCGCCCGCCGCGCCGCGCAAGTTCCCGCCGATACCGGCGCCTATCCCGCCGATCAGAATGCCGCGCGCGTTGCCGCCGACGCCCGCACCAATGCCGCCGAGCGCGAAGCCCTGAAGGTCGCCACCCGCGCCGACGCCAATGCCGCCCGCCGTAATGCCCTTGATGCGTCCGCCGGCGCCGACGCCAACCGGGGCGAGGCCGATACCAATCAGTTCACGTGTCACCCCGACGCCGAAGATGCCGGTCGCGATGCCGTGCACCGAACCAGCGCCGGTGAGTGGTGCCCCGAACGCGAGACCGCGTACTGAGCCGGTGGGTTCGTCGTAGGGCGACCAGACCGTGAAATTCGCGCCGCGCACCTGCTGCAGATCTCGGTCGCGGAAGTTGAACCGGAGCCCCGATACGTTGGGGTAGTTGCCAATGGAGACGCCGTGGCGGACCGGCACGGTGGCGTCGCGGTCCTGCGCCAGCGCGGGAACGGCGCCTAGCAGCGTGACGGCAATCGCAATGGGAAATCGCATCGATGAGTTCCTGTGCGTGGTCGAGGGGGCGGGTGATGGAGGCCTTACGAGGGGTGGTTCTGCGAGGTTTCCGCTCGATGCGGGCGCTTACGCTCTACCCCCAACATTTGACATCGCCTGATGCCTCAGGGTTTGGAACTGTTCCCACCCCGGCGGGGGAGTCGTAGGTTCCGGCACTCACCTGGAGAGTGCCATGACGACCGTGACCCCACGCCGTGCCCTGCGCCAAAATCCCACGCTCCTCGGCGCGCTCGCTCTTGCGCTCGCTGTCGGGACTGCGTCTTCGACGGCGGCGCAGGTGGTCACCGCCGCGGCCGCACCCGAGTACACGTTCAGTCAGGTGATGATTCCGTCGCGCGACGGCGTGAAGCTGAACACCGTCATCTTCGCGCCGAAGAACCAGACGGGGCCGCTCCCGTTCATGTTCATCCGCACGCCGTATGGCGCGCCGGGCGACAAGTACCAGGTGACGCGCGGATATCCGGAGCTCGCGGCCGAGCAATACATCTTCGTCTTTCAGGACATTCGCGGGCGCTACAAGAGCGAAGGGCAGTTCGTGATGCAGCGGCCGCCGCGCATCGTGGACGGCCCGGGGCCGAGCGTCGATGAATCGACCGACGCGTACGACACCATCGACTGGCTGGTGAAGAACGTCCCGAACCACAACGGAAAGGTTGGCATGACCGGGGTGTCATACCCGGGATGGCTCGCCGCCATGGCGATGCTCGCGCCGCATCCCGCGCTGGCCGCGGTCAGTCCGCAGGCGTCACCCGCCGACATGTGGATGGGTGACGACTTCCACCACAACGGCGCCTTCCGCCTGAGCTACGGCTTCGAGTACGCCGCCATGATGGAATCGTCCAAGGAGAACGAGAACTTCTCCTTCGACCGCTACGACACCTACGACTGGTACCTCAAGCTCGGCTCGCTCGCAAACGTCAACACGAAGTACCTGAAGGGAAAGATCCCCACCTGGAACGACTTCGCGGCGCATCCGAACTACGATGCGTTCTGGCAGCGACAGGCCATGCAGTCGTACCTGACGCGCGTCACGGTGCCGACGCTCAACGTCGGCGGCTGGTGGGACCAGGAAGATTTCTATGGCCCGGTGCACATCTACCGGACGCTCGAAAAGAAGGACAGCGCGTCGAAGAACTTTCTCGTGGTGGGCCCGTGGAACCACGGGGGCTGGCGCGGCGCGGGCAAGGCGCTGGGCAAGATCGACTTTGGTGCGGCGCGTGGCGACGAGTACCGCGCGACCATCGAGGCGCCGTTCTTTGCGCGCTACCTGAAGGGCAAGGGGAGCTACACGCCGGCCGAGGCGACGGTGTTCGAGTCGGGGAGCAACACGTGGCGCACATTTACCGCCTGGCCGCCAAAAGAAGCGGTCACGAAGTCGCTGTACTTCGGTGCCGACGGGGTGCTGAGCATGAGCGCGCCGAAGACGACGGGGAACGATGCGTTCGTCAGTGACCCTGCGCATCCGGTGCCATACCGCAACCGTCCCATCGAGCCGACCTACTATCCGCGCGGGTCAGGCTGGGGGCCGTGGCTCACCGAAGATCAGCGTTTCGTGCAGAACCGTCCCGACGTGCTGAGCTGGAGCACCGAGCCGCTCACCGAGGACATCGTGCTCGCCGGCGACGTCACGGCAAAGCTGCAGGTCTCCACCACGGGGCAGGATGCCGATTGGATCGTGAAGCTCATCGACGTCTACCCCGAGGAATACACGGCGAACACCAAGCTCGGCGGTTTCGAGTTGATGGTCGCCAATGACGTCTTCCGGTCGCGCTTCCGCGAGTCGTTCGAGACACCGAAGGCGATGGTCCCCAACCAGGTGACACCTGTCACCATCGACCTGCACACGCAGAGCTACCGCTTCCAGAAGGGACACCGCGTGATGGTGCAGCTGCAGAGCAGCTGGTTCCCGCTCATCGACCGGAACCCGCAGACCTGGGTGCCGAACATCTTCGAGGCAAAGGAAAGCGACTTCAAGGCGCAGACGCACCGCGTGTGGCGCACACCCACGCAGGCCTCGCGGGTGGAGATTCAGGTGGTGCAGCCCTAGATCGTGAGGTCGTCGCGGGTGTCGATGTCGCGCCGAATGCCGACATCGCCCACCGGCACCTCGAGCACGCGCGCGCCGTAGCTGCGCACCACGGCGCGCGCACCACCGTCGGCGACGGTCATGAGTTCACGCCACGTCTCGCGGGCAAACCAGACGGGATGCCCGCGGCCGCCGTCACTGACGGGCACGACGATGGGCGCACCCGTGCGCCGCGCGGCATCCACCACGGCCAACGCGCTCTCGGCGCGCGCAAAGGGATGATCGACCGGCCAGACCAGCACGCCCGCCGCGTCGGTGTTCGTCAGCTGTGCGAGTCCGAGCCGCAGGCTCTTCACCTGCTCGTCCTTCGCCCTGGCGTTCACGACGCCCCGCGCGCTGGCGGGGACCTCGGTGTCGGGCGGCACGACGGCAATCACGGGATCCGCGCCGCTCGTCAGGCAGTGCTCGACCACCACATCAATGAAGCGCCGCCCGTCGGGAAGCATCGCCCCCACTTTGGGCTCTCCGAACCGCGTTCCCGCACCGGCAGCGAGCACGATGGCGCCGAACGGGTGCTTCTTGGTGGCTGAACTCACAGCGGATCCATCCGTCGCAGCGCGCGCTTCAGCAGCGCCTGCGCCTGCCACACTTTGTAGCCGTTGTGCTCCAGCGGCTTGGCGTCGTACAGGGCGCGCTCCGACAACGCGTCGATGCTGTCATCGTCCAGACCGCCCGTGGTCACGTCTTCTTCCACCGACGCCGCCACCCGGCACGGCCCAAGAGCCAGGCCGCCGAACGCCATCAACACGCGGCCATCGGTGCGACGATGCGCCGCGAGCGACACCGTCGCGAAGTCCCACGCGCCACGCTGCATGAGCTTGTCGTAGAACTGCTCGCCGCCGGCCGCCGTGGCGGGCAGCAATACGGCCGAGATGAACTCGCCGCCGGCCAGTGTCGTCTCACCATCAGCGCGCTGTGCGGCGCCGGCAAACAGCTCATCCAGCGTCAGCACGCGCGTGCCGTGCGCCCCCGTCACCTCCACGGTGGCTTCGAGCACCGTCAGCGCCACCAGCGGATCGCTGGGATGCACGGCGTGGCACGCCCCATCGGTGAACAGCGCATGGTAGTGATTCTCGCCATCCTCGGCGAGACACGACGGGCCGCCATTCTTGAAGCAGGGCAGCGCGCGACGGAAATACCAGCACCGCGGACGCTGTGCCAGGTTGCCACCGAGGGTTCCCATCGTGCGCAGTTGCGGCGTCCCCACCGAGGCGGCGGCCTGTGCGAGCGCGGCATAGCGCTCGGCGATGCCGGCATGCGTCGCGAGGTCGGCGATGCGCACGGCGCAACCCAGTCGCGCTGACCCATCATCGTGCAGCACGATGTCACGCGCACCCGGCAACCGGCGGAGATCCACCAGCGTGTCGGGATGCGCGATCTCCTCCTTCATGGTCACCAGCAGGTCGGTGCCGCCGCCGAGTGGGACGGCAGTCGGCGCGCCGAGGGCGCGCGTGGCATCGGCGGCGTCACTGGCCGGGTGGTAGGCGAAGGGGTGCATCGCAGCAGGGTGTTGAGCGGGGGTGCGAAACGCGTAGTTTGATGGAGCCGTGACCCCACCATTCCCGATGAAGCTGTCCGATTGCGCGCCCGCCCGCCACCTGTTGACGGTCGCCCTCGTTGCCGCCGCCGCGTGCGGTGGAAAGTCGCCCGCGCCCGGGGGTGCCAAGGGATCGGGCGCGCCGGTGGTCGTCGCCGACAGCGCCACGCGGCAGTCGGCCGATTCCGCCGCGGCCATGGCAGCCGTGCGCGACACGGCCGCCGCCCGCCGGCTCTCGCCGTCCGCCGACTCCGTGGCACCGTACCTCGTGTTCATTCCGCGTGAGGAGCGCGTGCTGGTGGCGGCGTCGCGCAACAAGCGCCTGCTGCTCGACGTTGGGCGCATGGACCTGGACGTACGCAAGGACAGCACCAAGCTGCGCGCGTTCCGCGAGGCCGCACAGGTGCTGAGTCCCATCCCGCTTCGTTCGATCTTTCACCTGCAGTGGGCGCAGGGCGGGGAAGACGTGGTGGCCGATTCGTTTGCCGTCTACAACGGGCGTATCGTGATGACCCTGTTCGGGTCGCCCGCGCTCGACACCGCGGCGCGCGGCAAGGCGGCGCTGGTCGCGCTGGCCACGCGCGCCGACAGTGCGCAGCCCCCGGTGGCTACGACCTGCGAGCTCCGCGTGGCCCCCGACAGCGCCACGCTGGCCGCCCAGTTGTTGCTGACGCCCGCCGAACGCAAGGCGCAGGGCATGGCGCGGAAATCGGCCGACAGTTCGTTCGACGCGCGGGTGCTGATCGTGCGCGACTCGCTGGAACTGGACCTTCGCAAGGAACGTGCGCCCTTCGAGCGCTTGCAGCGCCGCATCAAGGTCGGCTCCACGCAGGCGCGCGGCTGCTTTGGCGTGGCGCGGCGCGCGCTCGTGGTCAGCCTGCGCGCAGGCGATGCGGAGTGGGTGCGCGAGCGCCTGGTGCTGGTCGCCCCCGACGGTGCGGTGACGGCGCTGCGCATGAACGACCTGCGATTCCGCGCACACGAACTGATCACGGCGTTCGATGCCGACGGCGACGGCGTGGACGACATCGCCACGCGCGCCACGACGGAGCGCGCCGGCGGTACGACGGTGCTACGCATCGACCTGCAAAAGAAGCGCGCCGACCGAATGGCCGGCGGCTTCGCGTGGGAACTGTTCTAGCGACCGCTGCCGCGGCTACTTGCCCGTGGTCGCACCCGGCGCGTCGGTCACCAGCGCCTGGATGAAGAACTCCATCATCCGCTGCGGGTTGAGCGCGCTGTGTCCCGCGTCGGGCCCGACCTGCACTTCAAAGCTCTTGCCCGCGCGCTGCAGCGCGCGAATGAGCTGCATGGCGTTGTTGGGGTGCACGTTGTCGTCGGCCGTGCCGTAGTAGATCATCAGCCGCCCCTTGAGGTCCTTGGCGTACTCCATGGCGCTCCCCTTCTTGTAACCGGCGGGGTTGGCCTCGGGGGTGTACATGTACCGTTCGGTGTAGATGGTGTCGTAGTGGTTCCACGCGGTCACCGCCGACTGCGCTGATGCGGCCGCGAAGACGTCGGGATACCGGAGGATCGCCATGGCCGACGCGAAGCCGCCGTACGACGTGCCGAAGATGCCGATGCGCCGGGCGTCCACGAACGGCAGCGTCCCCAGATAGCGCGCCGCCGCGGCCAGATCGTCAATCTCCGGCTCGCCGAGCTTGAGGTAGATGGCGTCGAGCGCCTTCTTGCCGAGCCCCGCCGCGCTGCGCGTGTCGAGCGTCACGATGATGAAGCCGTACTCGGCCATCGCCGCGGGCGCCCGGTAGAGTTCGCTGGCGCCGTTGGTGGCGGGGCCATCGTACACCGAGAAGAGCACCGGGTACTTCTTGCTGGCGTCGAAATTCGACGGCTTGGTGATCATGCCGAAGTGCTTGGTGGCGCCGTCTCCCGCGGTGTAGATGAACTGCTCCACCGGCCGGAAGCCCGCGGCGGTGAGCGCCGAGACGTCGCTCTCGGCGATCGTGGCCACTGCCTTGCCGGTGGCGTCCATGAGGCGTGTCACCGGGGCCACCGCGTGCGTCTGCGCGACGTCAGTGAAGTACTTGCCGTCGGGGGAGACCGTCACCGTGTGGTGGAAGGCCGGGTCGGTGAGACGCTTGTCGCCCTTGCCGTCGAGCCCCACGCGGTGGAGTTGCAGCTTCATGTAGTTGTCGCCGGTGCGCGCGTAGTACCAGAGCACCTTCGCTTTTTCGTCCACCTTCACGATGCCGGCCACTTCGACGGGATGCTGCGTGAGTGTGGCGAGGAGTTTTCCGGACAGGTCGTAGAGATAGTAGTTCTGGAAGCCCGTGCGCTCCGATTCCCAGATGAAACGCTTGCCGTCGGCCAGCCACTTGATGCCGGGCGAGTTCTCGGTCCAGCTGGCCGGCCATTCTTCGTGCACGACCACGCGGCAGACGCCGCTCACGGGAGTGCAGGCCGCCAGTTCCATGATGTTCTGCCGGCGGTTGGCGCGATGGATCAGGAGTTCGCTGCCGTCCCTGGTCCACTCGATGCCGTAGACGTAGTGCCCCACCGCGTCGTCCGTGAGCGGCTTGCCGTCGCGCGCATCCATGCGCCGGGTCTGCTCGGTGCGGAGGTCGTAGACGTAGAGGTCGACGACCGGGTTCTGCGTGCCCGCCTTGGGGTAGCCCTCACTCATCGAGGAGCCTTGCACCGTGGTCTGCTCGGTCTGCAGCACGTAGTCCTTCACCAGGTGCTCATCGAAGCGGTAGTACGCCAGCTTGGTGCCGTCGGGCGACCACCACATCGCGGTCGTCTGGTTGAGTTCCTCGCCGTAGACCCAGCTGGCGGTACCGTACTTGATGCGCCCCGTCTCGCTGCCGTCAGTGGTGAGCTGCTTCTCGCCGGAACCGTCGCGGTTGGCGATGAAGAGATTGCGGTTCTTGTAGAGCGCCTTCTTCGATGAGTCCGCGCTCCACGCCTCGGTGGCCTGGCGGCCGCGCGATGGGCCGCCGCGACGTCCATCACCCGTGGGGGCCGCACTGGTCGGCGCGTCGGCGATCTTTTTGGTCGCGATGTCAAAGCGCAGACGCTTGGCGTCGCGCACGAAATCGAAGGAGGTCGCGTCTTCCGCCCACGTGGCGATCACCTGACCCGTCTTGATCGCGCCAATGAGCTTGGGCGCCATGAGGGTGTAGCGATCGTACCCTGGCATCGACTTCAGCCGATCCTGCGCGGCAAGCGGCAGGGTGATGAGCGACAGCAGGGCGGGAAGGGCGCGGCGAATACGGGCGAGATGCATGGACGAAATCCTGATCACGGATTTGATGGAGAAGCGACGAGACCGTCGACGCGTTGGGCGGGATTACTTGGTTGCTGGCGGTTTCGGTGCGGGCGCAGCTGGAGCAGCTGGCGCCGCCGCAGGTACGGGCGCCTTGGCCGCCGCCGCAGGTACGGGCGCCTTGGGCGGCGTCGGAGGCTTGAGCGTGAAGACCACATAGTCACCGATCTTGCGGAGCTTCTTGCCGTCGGCGGCATCGAGGTCGCTCACGGGCGCGAAGTTGATGACCACAATGCGCGCGCCGGCGAGCCGGTTCTTGACGCGCTCGGCGGTGCCCATGCGGAAATCAGAATGGAAGGAGCCGTTCACGTGGACGACGACGGCATCGGGTGACGCCGCGCGGGCCGCGGCCACGGCTTCGCCCATGGTCTCGTCCTTCACGCACTGCGCGTCGTAAAAGCGGCCGACCATCGCCGCGGCCTCGGCGGGAGTGATCTTGGCGCCGTGCCCGCTCATGTCGCCCATCGTTTCCTTGAAGCGATCGAAGTACTTGTCGCGGGGGCAGGTAAGCTGAGCGGCAATGAGCGCGCGGTCGGCCAGCGGCAACGAATCGACGCCGATGAGTCCCTTGCGGCCGATTAGTGAAGCCAGACGGCGCGGCACGTTGCCGGCGATGACCGGCCACCCCTTGGCCTTGGCGAGTTCGATCATCGGGCGGTAGTCGGTGGCGTACTTGGGCCAGGGGCGGGAGACCTTCAGGAACTGGGCTTCCCCCAGCTTGCCGGCCAGATAGTCGTTCAGGCTCGGCTGCGCATCGCGCTCGAACATCTCGAGGGCCAACACCACCTTGCCGCGGCGGCGCCCGATTCCCTCGAGGGCGGCGCGCTCCAGGCGATGCGTGCCCGGATCGTCGTGCTCCTCGCCCAGAAAGACCACGTCGGCCTTGGCCGCGTCGGCCAGCATGGACTCGAAGTCGTCAAACCGCTTCTTCTTGGTGCGGTAGACGCGGTGTGGCGTGTATGACGAGACCGCGGCGACATGCGCGGTGACGAAGGAATCCGGCGCGACGGCGGCTTGCGCCGTCGGAGCCTGCAGAGAGAAAAATAAAATTGATGCAATAATCATTATTAGGTCTGGACGAGATTGTTAGGGCAGGGCAAACGAAGCTAAGGGCTGGAAAATTCACAAATAAAAGATATACTACTAAAATCAACTAAGGAGAGCGTCTGCCGTTGTTTGATGTATCCGTGCTTCGTGGGATGGAAGAGGCGGCCAGTTCCTTTGCCCGCCTCGATGAAGCCGTTGCCCGGTCGGCGCCGGGCATTTCGTCACTCCTCATGCTACGCAGTGCCCAAGCTATCGTTGCGACGCGCAGTGGGCCAGACGATGCGTCCGGTGGGGAGACGGCATTCGCCGCCCTGCTGGGTTGGTGGTACGTGCCGAAGTCGCGGGAGTTCATCGCCGACAGCGCCGTCCTGCGGCACTGCGCGCTGGCGCTGGGTGGGGCGGCCGAGAAGATCTGCGGCGGGAGGGCACTGACCCCCGCCCTCCTGTGCGAAAGTGTCGGCGCGCAGGATGCCGGGGGGTCGGGGATCGCCGAGGTGCTCGAGGTGACCCTGCGGCAGTCGGACCAGCACTCTTGGCCCTCGCTATTGCTGGCGGCGGAACTGCTGGCCGGCGATTGTGGCCGGGTGGACGGTCTTCATGCGGCCATTGCCCGCGCGGTCGCCCCGCTCGTGGGCGGGCTGAGTGCCGACGTCTTTGTCATCGCGCCTGCGGCGCCTGCCATAGGCGCGGCGTTGCACGGCCTGGCGGTTGAGGCGCGCGCCGTGCGTCGGCGTGTGGACAGGTATCGGGAGCACCGCGCGCAGGCCGCAGAGGAGGCCCGCGGTTTTGGGCGGGGGAGCGGCTCGGCCCTCGCGCTGCTGGACCTGCTTGCCGCGACGCCCGCGATCACGATCGTCGACGCGGCGGGCGCGCTCGAACTGACCGTACCGACCGTCGGCGCGGCTGTTGACCGCCTGATGGAGCGCCGGGTTCTGCGCGAAATCACCGGTCGCGGTCGCGACCGGGTCTTCGTCTACGAAGCGGCGATCGCGCTGGCGGTCGCGCTCGCGGGCTGACCGGCTGTGACGTGTTCCATCAGGTCGACGATTTCCGTCAGCGTGGTGCGTCCCTTGTCGATGGCGTACCAGCGGCGGATTTCCTTGTTGCGTTCCGGCTTTTCCATCGCCTTCCACTCCGTGGCGACGCGCTGCTGCAGCGGCGCCGGGCGGGGTCCCCACCAGGTGAGTTCGGCATACTCGGCGTCGAGCACGATGACCACCGGCACGGAGCGCGCGGTGCCGTTGGTCAGGTGTGCGTCGATCAGTTCGGGGTTGGCGTCCCGTCCCACGATACGCAGGTCCACGTTGCCGGCGCGTTCCGTGAGGGCGGTGATGGCGCCGAGCGAGCTTTGCGAGTCGATGCACCAGTCTTCCGAGATGACCAGCAGGTGCAGCGGGGCGGCGATGGCCTGGGTGCGGGCCAGGAGGTCGTCGGGGACGACCGCGCGGGCACGCTGCGCGACGAAGAGTGCGCCGTGTTCGGCCGAGGCGGCGGCCATGTCGGCGAAGCTGACGCCGTTGTCGAAGTAGTCTTTGAGGGTCTTCATATGACTATAACACTACCAAGGAATATACTCGAAGGGAAGGGGGGTGCTGAAGCCCCGCGATCTCGTGGGGGCGCGATCGGCGGCGCGAGACCGGTTCATTCAACACGGCGCGGGTCCGGTTCATTCAACACGGAGACCGGAGTGAACGGAGGGCCACGGAGGACGACAACAACCTTAAAGGGGGCGTGGCGGAGAGTACTGCCCCCCACACCCCCTACGTGTTGCGGTACTCCGTGGCCCTCTGTGTTCCTCGTTTTCCTCCGTGTTGAATAACGAGTCCCAGCCCGAGGCTCGGTTTCTTTCAACACGGTGCGGGACTGGTTCATTCAACACGGAGACCGGAGTGAACGGAGGGCCACGGAGGACGACAACAACCTTAAAGGGGGCGTGGCGGAGAGTACTGCCCCCCACACCCCCTACGTGTTGCGGTACTCCGTGGCCCT
>CANNKR010000099.1 GCA_947504615.1 Gemmatimonadota bacterium
CAGCCGGTCGATGGCCTCCTGCACCAGCCGCTCGCTCTCGGTGTCGAGCGCCGACGTGGCTTCGTCGAGGATCAGCACCGGCGGGTCCACCAGCAGCGCGCGCGCAATCGCGATGCGCTGACGCTGGCCACCCGAGAGCCGCGTGCCGCGCTCGCCGAGGATGGTGCCGTAGCCCTCGGGCAGTTCGGAAATGAAGTCGTGCGCGTTGGCGGCGCGCGCGGCCGCCTCGACCTGCGCGTCCGTGTACCGGTCCGTCGCGCCATACGCGATGTTGGCGCGCACGGTGTCGTTGAACAGCACCGTGTCCTGGCTGACGATGCCCGTCAGGGCGCGCAGCGAGGCCAGCGTGATCTCGCGCGTGTCGACGCCGTCGAGCGCGATGCGCCCGGCGGTGGGCTCGATGAACCGCGGAATGAGATCCACCAGCGTGCTCTTGCCCGCCCCGCTCGCGCCCACCAGCGCCACCACATCGCCACGCTTCGCCACGAAGCTGACGTCCGTCAGCACGGGGTCATCGCCGTACGTGAACGCGACGCCGTCGAACGTGAGGTCGAAGTTGAAGGCCGTCACCTGACGCATACCGCTGTCGGCCGCCTGCTCGGTGGGCGTGTCGAGAATCTCGAAGAGGCGCTCGGCGGCGGCCAATGACTGCGTGGCGACTGCCGGCATCTGCGAGAGTTGCTTGAGCGGCGGAAGCAGCGACATCAGGATGCCGAGGAAGCCCACGAGATCGGCGCCGCTGATGCTCTTTTCCGCGATCACCTCGCGTGCGCCGAACCAGAGCAGAAGCACCGCCACCAGCGTACCGATGACCTCGGCCAGCGGCTGCGACATGAGCGCCAGGCGGCTCATGCGCACCATGCCCGTGGCGTAGCGGTTGGACGCTTCGACGAACCGCCCCGCCTCGTACGCTTCGGCGCGGAACGACTTCACCAGGCGAATGCCACTGACCGTTTCCTGCACCACGCTCGCCATTTCGCCGTATTCGGCGGCCAGTCGGCGATGCCCCTTGCGCAGTTTGCGCAGCAGCGGCTGGAACGCGATGGTGAGCAGCGGGGCGACGATCAGCGAGACGAGCGCGAGCTTCACCGAAATCAGGAAGAGCGCCACGACGAACGCCGCCACCTGCGTGCCCGCGTTCACCGAGCGCGTCACCACCTCGGCGAGCAGCTGGCGCGTGGTGACCGTGTCGTTCAGCACGCGCGTGAGCAACTGCCCCGTCTTGTGCTTCTGGAAGAAACGCAGCGACAGCCGCTCGAGATGCGTGTAGACGGCGTTGCGCAGGTCGCGCGTGACGCGCTCCTGCAGCCCCGCCCCCATCTGGCCAGCCAGCCAGGCGAAGGCGTTCTTGAGCAGCATCGTCGCCAGGATCACCAGGATGACGGTGCGCAGGGCGTCCATCTTGTCGGCGCCATCCAGGAACCGTCCGATCAACTGGCGCAGCAGCAGCGTCATCCGGTTGGGCGTCCCGATACCGAGGGCGGGGAGCTCGAACAGGGTGTTGAGGAACGGGATGAAGAGCGCGAACGACAGCGCCGCCAGCGCGTTGGCCGTCGCGCTGAGCAGCAGCGTTCCCATCACGCGGCCGCGGTACGGCCGGAGAAAACGCAGCAGGCGGCGATAGAGCGGCATCAGCGGCGGGGCGTGAGGAGGGCGAGTGGCAGGATGACCTCTTCGGGGGAGACGCCGCCATGCAGGAACGACCCGCGATACCGCTGCTGGTATTCGCGCAGCTTCGTCGGGTAGACGAAGAAACAGTCGCCAATGGCGAACACGGTGTTGACGCGCGGGCCAAGGGGCGGCAGGCGCAGTTCGGCGGGATCACTGAACGAAAGCGCCTGATCGGGGCGCTCCGCGCGCAGGTCCTCGCCGAACTTGTAGCGCAGGTTGGCGGTGGCGTCCTTCTTGGCGAAGACCGTCGCCGACGTATTGCAGTGGATCGAGCCGTGGTCGCTGGTGAGGAGCACCGGGAGCCCGCGGCGCGCCGCCTCGCGGAGCACGGCCCACAGCGCCGAACGCCCGAACCACTGCTCAGTGATCTGGCGCAGCGCCACTTCGTCGCGGGCCACTTCGTAGAGGATGGCCGACTCCGAGCGCCCGTGCGTAAGCAGGTCCACGAAGTTGAAGACGAACGCGCTGACGCCTTCGGCCGTGAAGGCGCTGCTCAGATGCCGCTCGAGTTCGGCGGAGTCGAACGACGAGGAGATCTTGTGATATTTCACCGGCGTGTCGCCACGCAGGGTGCGCAGCTGCTCGACCAGCAGTTCGCGCTCGTGCTGGTTCAGCGACTCGTCGTCCCGCTGGCCCCACCACGCCGGAAACTTCTCGGCCATTTCAGACGGAAACAGGCCGCTGAAGAGCGCGTTGCGCGCGTAGGGCGTGGCGGTCGGCAGCAAGGAGAAGTAGTGCGCCGTGTCGATCTCGAACGCCTGCGCGACGATCGGCTCGAGCACCTTCCACTGGTCGAGGCGCAGGCAGTCGACCACGATGAACACCGCCGCCGGGTGATCGGCGAGCACGGGCATGAGGAACTCGCCGACGATGTCCACCGACAGCGGCGGCCGGTCACCGTTCAGGTCGCGCACCCAGCGTGGATAGCCGTCGCCGATGAAGGCGGCGAAGTCCTTGTGCATCGCCGGGAAGAGCGCCCGGAGCGATGCATTGAGCCCGACCTCGCCGGCCGCCGTCAGTTCGACGTCCCACTGCACCAGCTCGGCAAAACGCTCGGTCCAGCCCCGCCAGTCGAGGTCGCGAAGGCGCACGGCCTCCAGTTCGCGAAACCGTTCCACGAACCGCCGCGCGATGGCCTGGCTGCGGATCTTCGGCCCTTCGAGGATGCGCGTGACGACGCTCAGCACCTGCCGCGGGGTCACCGGCTTCACGAGGTACTCGGTGACGTCCTGGCCCAGGGCGTCGCGCAGCGTGCTGTCTTCCTCGCTCTTCGTCACCATCACCACCGGCAGCGACGGCGCGAGCTCGCGCGCTTCGCGCACCATCGCAATGCCCCGCATGCCCGGCATCTGCTCGTCGAGCAGCAGGATGTCATAGGCGTGCTGCCGCAACAGTTCGAGGGCGTCGGTCGCGTTGCAGGCCATCTGCACGCGGTAACCCTTCTCGGACAGGAATAAACGGTGCGACTCGAGGAGTTCAGCCTCGTCGTCCACCCAGAGCACGGATTTCGCCTGCAGCGCCATATCCCGCGAAAGGTAGCCCCCGCGAATTCCCGTCGCCAACGCCGGGGCGCTGGCGGGAGGCCAGTTGGGGGGGCAGATTCGTTCCTATCGTGGACGCCCTCCCCTCTTTCGCCCTCGCCGAGCCGCAGTTCCGGCTGCGGGCCTTGGCCCTCGCCACGGCGCGTGCGCCCCTTGGAGGGGCGCGTGAGGCGTTGACCGCCACGCTCCTGGCCGCTCGCCTTGCCGTGGGGGCGCACGGGCCCCACGCACTGCCGGTGCTCCTTCGGGGCGAACGGGCCGCCGCAGCCCGACACTGGATGGGGGCGCTGACGCTCCCCGCTGCCGTCCGCGGTGCCTTGCTGCAGTTGGTGGATGCCTCCGCGATGGATGCGCCGGATGCGCTGGTAGCCGCCCTCGGCAAGGTGACCGAGGTCACGGCGCCGCACCTCGACCGGAAGGCACGTTCCGAACTCGACCGTCTGGCCAGGGAACTCGGCTCATGAGTGCCTTGTGTCCAGTGGGGCGATTTCCGTATTGTTTCCCGATGACCCGCTCTCGACGCTGAGTCCGAGTGTCCCGACCAACTGATATCTCCCCCCTGGCCCGCGTCATGCGGCGAGTGGACGCGGCCGCCGATGGCGACCGCGGACGCGACGCGTTTGCGACGGGCTTTCCGAGCATCGACAAGTGGCTTGGGGGCGGCCTGCGCCGCGGCGATCTGGTCGTCCTTGGCGGCGACGTGCAGAGCGGCAAGAGCGCGCTCGCGCTGGCCATGGCCCTGCGCATGGCGCAGGGCGGCGTCTCGGCGGTGTTCTACACTGGAGAGATGTCGGGCGAACGGGTGATGGAACGGGCGCTGGCCATCGAAGGGCGCACGCGCGTGGACGACCTGCGCCGCGGATCGATGGACGACTTTACCAGGGCAAGCGTTGGCGGCGCGGCCGTGCGCTTTCGGGACGCACTGCCCACGGTCACCGCCTTCCCGCCGGGCGGCGGCGTCGAGGCGCTGAGCGCCGAGATTCGCCGCACGCTCGACGTCCAGGTGGTCGTCATCGACTCGCTGCAGGGGCTGGCCGGGGGGGCGCGGGCGCAGGACGAGGAACTGGCCGCCGCCGTGCGGGTGCTCAAGGCGCTGGCCATCGAGCTTGACGTCGCGATGGTGCTCACCTGCCAGTTGCCCGACCTGAAGTCCGACCGGGCCGATCCGCGCCCGGTGCTCGACGACTTCGGTGTGCAAGGCGCGGTGAAGCAGCACGCCGACGTGGTCCTCGCGATTTTCCGCGAAGAGATGTATCACCCCGGATACGGGGTCGAAGGGGCCACGGAACTGCTGGTTCGCAAGAACCGGAACGGCAACGTGGGTTACGTGGACCTGTATTTCTACAAACAGTGGATGCGGTTCGAAGACATGCTCGATCCCGACCGATAGGAGGCCGGTACTGTGCGACATCTGAGACTTCTTGGCCTGACCCTGCTGCTTGGCGCCTGTATGCCCCCGGTGGCCCAGCAGGGCGGCAACGACGCGCTCGCCCGGCTGGAGCGCGCCCGAACGGCCAGCCCCGGTTCGGTCGCAGCGCTGCGTGCGCTTGGCATTGCGTACTACAAGCGGCAGCGGTTCGCCGACGCCCGCACGGTGCTCGACGCCGCGCGCCGGCTCGACCCAAAGGACGGCCTGAGCGCGCTGTACGCCGGCCTCAGCGCCGAGGCGCTCGAGGACTACACCAGCGCCAAGGACGCGTACAACAGCTACCTGCTGGTGGGGAAGACGCGGGGGGTGCGCGACGACATCCGCGCCCGCCTGGTCGCCCTCTCGCGCACGGAGTTGCACGCCGCCGCCAAGTCGGCCATCGCCAATGAGGCGCGCATTGCGCAGCAGCCGGGCGAGGCCCGCGCGCTCGCCGTGCTGCCCATGACGTTCAGCGGCACCGACCAGTCGCTCGCCCCACTGGGGCGCGGCCTGACGGACCTCCTGATCAGCGACCTGGCCCGTTCGCCCGAAGTGCAACTGCTCGAGCGTGACCGCGTTCAGGCCATCGTCGACGAAGTGGCGCTCGCCCAGGCAGGACGTACCGATGCCGCCTCGTCGGTGCGCGCGGGCAAGCTGGTGCGCGCCAGCCGCGTCGTGCAGGGCGCCATCACGCAGACGGGGGCACGCAATCTCACGGTGAACGCCGCAGTGGTGAACGTGGCCACGTCGCAACAGCAGGGACGCGACGTCACCACCAGCGATGTGCTCGACCAGATTTTCACGATCGAGAAGACGATCGCCCTCGGCTTGTTCGACCAACTCGGCATCCGGCTCTCCGCCGCGGACCGCGCGGCCATCGAACAGCGTCCCACGCGGTCGCTGCAGGCCTTCCTGGCCTACAGCAACGGCCTGCTGGCGGAAGACGAGGGGCGGTACGACGACGCGGCGAAGTTCTTCGATCAGGCCCGCAGCATCGATCCGGGCTTCAGTCAGGCGCTGCAGAAGGCGCAGACCGCGCGTGCCGCGCAGCAGGGCTCGCTGGTGACGGCGGCCAAGGTGGAGTCGGGGCTGAGGAACTCGGCCGAAGGCGCCACGGTGAGCAATGCCGAGCGCGGCGTGGCAACCAGCACCACAGGCATTGGCGCCACGCTGGCCAGCGCCGTCGGCGACGTCAATCCGTCGCCGGCCAGCAGCGTCAACACGACGACGACCACCACCACGCAGGGGCAGGCCCCGCCGACCACGCGCGACCCTGCATCGGAGAAGACGGGGACTGACCAGCCGGCCCAGAAGACCGGGCAGGTGACCATCATCATCAGGAAGCCGTGAGCATGCGACCAATGCGCCATTCCCTCACCGCCCTGCTGCTCGCGGTCGCGCCGCTCGCGGCCGGCGCCCAGGGCCTCAGTGACGCCGCGCTCGCGGCCATCCCGCAGTTCGTCTCGATCAAGATCGGCACCGGAACGGCGGCCAAGACGGTCACGCAGTTCTCCATGCCGCTCATTGCCGTCGTGCCGATCACGTCCCGATTCAACATCGACATCGCCACGGCCTTCGCGAACTCCGATGTGTCGAGCAACGGGGCAAGCGTGAGTTCCATCAGCGGACTCACCGACACGCAGGTGCGCGCCAACCTGACGCTCGGCACCGACGCGGTGGTCTTTACCGTCGGCGCCAACATCCCTACGGGGCAGTACACGATTCCCGAGGGACAGGCCGAGGCCGCGGGGCAGATCGGCAACGACTTCCTGATCTTCCCGACGTCGTCCTACGGGTCTGGATTGTCGGGGACCGGCGGCATCGCCATGGCGCGCAGCATGGGCAACTGGAACCTCGGCGTCGCCGGCTCGTTCCGGAAATCGACGGAGTTCGACGCGTTCGCGATCTCCAACAAGAAGTTCACGTTCACGCCGGCCGATGAAGTGCGCGCCCGCGTCGGGCTCGACCGCATGATCGGCAATGGACGGCTGACGCTGGGCGTGACTTTCTCGTCCTTCGGCAACGACGTGGCCGATTCGACGTCATACGCCACCGGCAACCGGTATATCGGGCAGGCGGCGCTGTATCTGCCGCTCGGCACCACCGACCTGTACGTGAGCGGGTGGACGCTCTACCGCGCCAAGGGCCAGCAGTTGGGTGGCTCCTCCAACGCGGAGACCGTCGCCAACGGCTCAGTCGCGCTCGGCTTTCACGTCGGCAACTTGCTCATCGAGCCCAGTGTCGAAGGACGCAGCTGGCAGGACGATGGCATCAAGGCGGGGCTGCTGGGCAACGCCGGACTGCGCCTGCGCTTCGGCGCGGGCCCATTCACCATCATCCCGAGCGCCATGTACCAGGCGGGCACGCTGTATTCGACGCTGGATGGCAGTGCGATGGACCTGTCGGGATACCGGGCGTCGTTGATGATCAGGCTGCACTAGAGACGGTAGACGGTCGACGGTAGACGGTAGACGGTAGACGGTAGACGGCGGAGGGGGCGGCCTGCGGGTCGCCCTCTCTGGTTTTCAGGGGGCTGGAAAGGGGGTAGATTGATGGGAACCGCCCCCGTGGCATCATGTTCTGCATCCGAGCACGGAATCCGAGCTCGCGATCCGAAATCCTCCATCCGGATTCTTGGTCATGGCTGGTCATAGCAAATGGAAGACAACCAAGCACTACAAGGCCGCGACCGACAAGAAGCGGGGCGCGCTCTTCACCAAGCTGATTCGTGAAATCACCGTCGCCGCCAAGCAGGGTGGCGGCGACCCGGACGGCAACCCGCGGCTGCGCACGGCCATCGACAACGCGCGGTCGCTGTCGATGCCCAAGGAAAACATCGAGCGCGCCGTCAAGAAGGGGACGGGCGATCTCGAGGGCGTCGACTATGTGGAGGTGCTGTACGAGGCGTACGGCCCGGGCGGCGTGGCCATCATGATCCAGGCGCTCACCGACAACCCCACGCGCACCGTCGCCGAGATTCGCGCCAAGCTCTCGCGCGGCGGCGGCAATCTGGGGACGAGCAACTCGGTGGCGTTCATGTTCGATCGCAAGGGACAGATCCTCGTCGACGCGGGCGCGCTCACCGAGGACGCCGTCATGGAAAAGGCGCTGGAGTGTGGCGCCGAGGACTTCGTGCACGAGGACGAAACGTTTGTCATCACCACCGCGCCGGCCGACCTGCACGCCGTGAAGGCCGCGCTGGAAAAGGCGTCGATGAAGGTGTCGCAAGCCGAGCTGTCGTGGATTCCCAAGAACACGGTGGCGGTGGCCGGCGAACCCGCCAGCCAGCTGCTGAAGCTCATCGAGGGACTGGAAGATCTGGAAGACGTGCAGAAGGTGGACGCCAACTTCGACATGGACATGTCGGAGATGACCGACGCGTGATCGTACTGGGCATTGACCCCGGCACGGCGGTGACGGGCTACGGCGTCGTTCGCACGGGCGGGCTGCGCCATGCGGGCGGCGCCGAACTGCTGGAGTGCGGCGTGATCCGCACGAGCCCCACCCAACCGCTGGCCGCGCGATTGCTCGACATCTACGAAGGCGTGCGCGAACTGTTGGCCCGGCATGCACCGCAGGCGATGGCGGTAGAGGACATCTTCTACGCCAAGAACGTGCGCACCACCGTGGTGCTTGGGCACGCGCGGGGTGTCGTGCTGCTCGCCGGACAGCAGGCGGGGGTCGTCATCCACGAGTATCCGCCCGCCGAGATCAAGAAGGCCGTGGTCGGCAACGGCACCGCCACCAAGGAACAGGTGCAGTTCATGGTCACCAAGCTGCTTCGCCTCAAGACCGCGCCACAGCCCGCCGATGCCGCCGACGGGGTCGCCGCCGCGCTCACCTGCGTGCTGCGCGCCGATGTCATGCGCGCAATCGAGGCGGCCCGATGATCGCGCGCGTTAGCGGGACGTTGCTGGCGTCGGACATCGACCGCGTGGAGGTCATGACCGCGGGTGGCGTGGCGTACCTCGTGCACATTCCGCTCTCTGTGGCCGAAACGCTTCCCCGCCCCGGCGGCGCCATTGAACTGCACACGGCGCTGGTGGTGCGCGACGACGGCTGGACGCTCTACGGCTTTGCCGCCGCCGGCGACCGCGCGCTCTTCCAGCGCCTGCTCGGCACCACGGGCGTGGGCCCCGCGCTGGCCATGAACCTGCTGTCGGCCCTCGGTGGCGACCGTCTGGTGCGCGCCATCCGCGACAAGGACCTTGCCGTGCTCACGCGCGTGCCGCGCGTCGGCAAGAAGCTCGCCGAACGCCTGGTGCTCGAACTGCAGGACAAGCTGGTGGCCGTGGGCGGCACGATGCCGGGCACCGTGGGCAAGCCCGCACCAAGCGGACCGGGCGCCGACGCCGTGCGCGCGTTGATGGCGCTTGGATATCAGGCGACCGACGCGGAGAAGGCGGTGCTCGGCGTGCTCGAGGACGACGGACCGGCCGACACGGCGGAACTCATTCGGAAAGCGCTCGCGCGCGTCTCGAAACGCGGGTAGCTGGCAGCGTAGAACGTATGGCGTACAGCCCACAGCTGCCTTACGCTTTACGCCGTACGCTGTCCGCCCTCCGTTCACCCTCAGGCTAGATTAGGTCATGAGCCGCGCCGAGATCACCACCCCCGAAGTGCTCGCCGACGAGTCGGTCGTGGAGCTGTCGCTCCGTCCGCAGCGGCTGGCCCAGTTCATTGGCCAGGGCAAGGTGAAGGATGCGCTGCGCATTTACATCGACGCGGCACGCGCCCGCAAGGAACCGCTCGACCATGCGCTCTTCTTCGGCCCACCCGGGCTGGGCAAGACCACACTGGCCGAGCTGATCGCGCGCGAACTCGGGGTGAACATCCGCACCACGAGCGGCCCGGCGCTGGAGAAGCCCGGCGACCTGGTGGGGACGCTGACGAACCTGCGCGAAGGCGACATCCTGTTCATCGACGAGATCCACCGCCTGCGGCCGATCATCGACGAGTTCCTGTATCCGGCGATGGAAGACTACAAGATCGACATCCGCCTGAGCGACGGCCCCAAGGCGCAGACGATCACCATGCCGGTGGAGCGCTTCACGCTCATCGGCGCCACGACGCGGCTGGGGATGCTCACGGCGCCGCTGCGCGCGCGCTTTGGCATCGAGATGCGGCTGAACTACTACCCGGCCGACGAACTCGAGCTGATCGTGCTGCGCACCGCCGAGGTGATGAACGTGCAGATCGAGCCCAACGGCGCCCGCGAACTCGCGCGGCGCGCGCGCGGCACGCCGCGTGTGGCCAACCGGCTGCTGCGCCGCGTGCGCGACTACGCGCAGGTGCGGGCCGACGGCATCATCACCGAGTCCGTGGCGCAGGAAGCGCTGGAGATGCTCGACGTCGATCACTTCGGGCTCGACGAGATGGACGCGCGGCTGATGCGCGCCATCATCGAGAAGTTCGAGGGCGGCCCCGTGGGCGTGCAGACGCTCGCCGCCGCCGTCGGCGAGGACGCCGACACGATCGAGGAAGTGTACGAGCCCTTCCTGGTGCAGAACGGCTTCCTGCAGCGCACGTCGCGCGGACGCATGGCCACAGCGCTCGCCTTCCGGCACTTCGGATACACGCCACCGTCGCAAAGCACCGACACCCAGACGTCGCTGCTCTAGCAGTGAACCCGCACGGGACACCATGAAGGGACTCCGCACCAGCGACTACGATTTCCACCTCCCCGACGGGCGCATTGCGCAGACCCCCGCGGCACGACGCGACGAATCGCGCCTGATGGTGGTGCACCGCGACACGGGCGTCATCGAGCACCGGCACTTTGCCGACCTCGCCACGATGATTCCCGGCGGCGATGCGCTGGTGCTGAACACCACGCGCGTCTTCCGCGCCCGCCTGCTCGGCACCCGCGACTCGGGGGCCGCGGCCGAGATCTTCCTGCTGCGCCACCAAGGGGACGGCCGCTGGGAAGCGATGGTGCAGCCCGGCAACAAGCTGAAGCCGGGACGCACGGTGCACATCGCCCCCGGCTTCGACGTCATCGTGGAGGACGCCACCGAGCGGCACACCCGGCTGGTGCGACTGGTGGTGAAGGGCGACGAACTGGCGATGATCGAGGCGCACGGGCATGTGCCATTGCCGCCGTACATCGCGCGCGCCGACGCCGGGGCTGACGTGGAGCGCTACCAAACGGTGTATGCGCGGCAGTCGGGGTCGGTGGCGGCGCCCACGGCGGGGCTCCACTTCACCCCCGAGCTGCTCGCTGCACTCGACGGCGCCGGCGTCGAGCGTGCCGAGGTGCTGCTGCACGTGGGCGTCGGCACGTTCAAGCCGGTGGACGCCGAGCATCTGGGCGAACACGTGATGCACGAAGAGTGGTGCCGCGTGACGCCCGACACCGCCGCCCAGTTGAACGCCGTCCGAGAGTTGGGCGGTAAAGTGTGGTGCGTGGGGACGACCTCGGCGCGCACACTGGAGAGCGTGGTGGACGACCGGGGCGTGTTCCGCCCGTTCGATGGCGAGACGAAGATCTTCATTCACCCGCCGTATCAGGTACGCGGGGCCGACCGGCTGATCACGAACTTCCACCTCCCCCGGTCGACGCTGCTCATGCTGGTGTCGGCGATGGCGGGATACGACCTGACGATGGAAGCGTATCGGGTGGCGATCGCCGAGGGGTACCGGTTTTACTCGTATGGGGATGCAATGGTCGTGGTGTGAGTGCGGGGTGCGGGGTGGCGGGTGCAGG
>CANNKR010000100.1 GCA_947504615.1 Gemmatimonadota bacterium
ATGGGGTCGTGGCGGAGAGGACTATCCGCCACGACCCCTATTTATGCCGTTGTCGTACTCCGTGGCCCTCCGGTATCTCCGGTCTCCGCGTTGAAAGAACGGATCTAATCGCTGGGTTTGGTTGCTTTAACACGGAGACCGGAGCAGCACGGAGGACGCGGAGTACTGCACCAATTCAATGGGGTCGTGGCGGAGAGGACTATCCGCCACGACCCCTATTTATGCCGTTGCCGTACTCCGTGGCCCTCCGGTATCTCCGGTCTCCGCGTTGAAAGAACGAATCCCGGCCGTGGCCCAGCGTCTTTTACTATGAAACCATGCGCCCCATCAACGGGAACGCCGCCGTGAGCAGTCCGGCCACGAGCATGACCATCGACGTCAGGAACGCCCACTTGATGGTGTAGCGCTGATGCTCGTCAAACGGCACGTCCACCAGCCCCACCAGCAGGTACGTGGATGGCACCAGCGGACTGAGAAGGTGCACCGGCTGCCCAATGAGCGAGGCGCGCCCAATCTCCACCGCCGTGATGCCGTAGACGTGGCCCGCCTTGGCCAGGATCGGCAACACGCCAAAGTAAAAGGCGTCGTTGGAAATGAAGAACGTGAACGGGACGCTCAGCAGTGCCGTGACGACGGACAGGTAGGGACCGAGTGCCGTCGGAATGACCGTGATGACGCTGTCGGCCATGGCGTCAATCATCTTGGTGCCGGCCAGGATTCCCGTGAAGATGCCGGCCGCGAAGATCATCCCCACCACGGCGAGCACGTTGCCGGCATGTGTCGCCAGCAGCGTCTTCTGCTCCTCGAGCGTGGGGAAGTTGAGCAGCATGGCCACGGCAAAGCCGATCATGAACAGCACGGGGAGCGGCATCACGCCGAGCACGAGCGCCGCCATGAGTGCGGCAGTGAGCGCCGCGTTGAACCAGAGGCGCCCAGGGCGGCCGCGCATCGGGTGGGATGTCGCCGCGTCGAGCAGGGTAGCGTCGGTGAGCGTCCGGATTTCCCCCGCGAGGCGCAGCCGCTCCCGCATGCCGAGACGCCATGCGACGTACAATGTCCACGCAGCGCCGGCGACCATGGCGGGAATGAGCGGCACGAAGATCTCGGACGAGTCCACACCGAGCGCACTGGCCACGCGCGCGGTGGGACCGCCCCACGGCAGGATGTTCATGACGCCGCCGGCCATCATCGTCACGCAGGCGAGGATGAGCGGCCGGATACCGAGCCGGCGATACAGCGGCAGCATGGCGGCCGTGGTGATCATGTACGTGGTAGAGCCGTCGCCGTCGAGCGACACCAGCAGGGCGAGCACGGCCGACCCGACGACGATCTTCATGGGGTCGCCGTGCACGATGCGGACGATGGCGCGCACGAACGGATCGAAGAGCCCGGCGTCGATCATGATCGCGAAGTACAGGATCGCGAACATGAGCATGACACCGGTCGGCGCCAGCTTGGTGATGCCGGCGAGCATCATCGCGCCCAGGCCGCCTCCGAAACCGCCGATGAGGCCGAAGGCGATGGGCACCAGGATCAGCGCGGTGAGCGCCGACAGGCGCTTGGTCATGATCAGCGCCATGAACACGACGACCATCGAGAAGGCGAGCGTCGTCAGCATGCGGAATCCTCGGCGTGACGCCTCATGGGCGCGCCGGAGCGAGCGGCAGCACGACGTGTGACGGATACGTGGCGCTGTGCTGGATGGTGATGTCCGTCGTGATCATGCGCCGGTTCCGGCCGAGCGGTTCGCCCGTGTTGGGGTTCACGTCGAAGCGCGGGAAGTTGCTGCTGGAGATATCCACGCGGATGCGATGCCCCTTCTTGAAGACGTTGGCGGTGGGAAACGGTTCGATGGTGAACGGGTAGACACGACCGGGCGTGAGCGGGACGGCGTGGTCGCGCGTGGCGCGATAGCGACCGCGCACGATGGCGTCCGTCAGGTTGAGGTCGAAGCCGCCGGGCCACGCCTCACTGTTGGGATACACGTCGAGCAGCTTGGCGGTGAAGTCGGCGTCGACGGTCGTGGCCGACGCGTGCAGCACCACCTTAATGGGCCCGATGATCGTGACGTCCTCGGCGAGCGGCTCGGTCTGGAAGACGACGACGTCGGCGCGCGCGCGGAGCGGCAGGTACGGCGGCTTCGACGGCGGGAATCGTGGCCCCTCGCGCTGATCGTACGCGCCATCCTTGAGTCGCGCCGACGCGCCGCCGCCGATGGTCGGCACGGGGTGTCGCGGATCGAAGGTGTACGTGGTGGACGACTTCACTTCCGTCGGCAGGCGGGTGGACAGTGCACCGTCGGCATGGAAGTAGTAGGGCACCAGGCGCGTGCCGGGCAGCGGCCACGCGGTGGCGTTGCGCCAGTAGCCGCCGTGAAAGAGCCGGCCGTCGGCATCCTTGTGGCCGTCGCCCGTGCCCATGACGAAAATGCGGACGGGCGATTCCAACTCCACGCCGGTCACCTTCCCCTTGAGGAAGTGGTCGAACCAGCGCAGGTGGAACTCGGTGGGAAAGTCGGCGATGGTGGCGCTGTCGCCGAACGAGACGTCGCCGGCATAGGCGCGCCGGTTGCCGCTGTGCGTCCACGGGCCGACGAGCACGCGCTGCGGCGTCTTCTTGATCTTGCCCAGTTCGACGAAGTTCCTGAACGTGCCGGCAAGGAAAATGTCGTACCATCCGCCGATGTGGAGCATGGGGATGTCGGACGTCTCGGCGTAGTGCTCGTCCCACGACATCATGGGATCCTTCCAGAACGCGTCGTAGTCGGCATGCTCGAAGAAATCCATGTACCAGCCTTCGAACTCCGGGGCGGCGGACAGGGGGTTGAGGCCGCGGCGCATGGGCTGCACGCCATACCAGTCCTCGACCTTCTCCTGCTCGAGCAGCTTCTTCACCGATTCGGAACGCGCGTCGGCCAGCATCTGCGACCACGCCCACGTGAGCTGTCGCCCCATTTCATAGGTGCCGCGAAAGCGCACGCCGTGATCCCAGGCGTTGGCCATGCCTCCCATGTTGATGACGACGGTCTTGAGCGCGCTCGGATGGAGCACCGCCGCCCCGGCCTGCATGTGCGCATCGAACGACGTGCCCCACATGCCGACGGCGCCGTCAGCGTACGGCAGTTTCGCGAGCCACTCGATGGTGTCGAAACCGTCGGTGGCGTCCTTGGGCTGCACCTTGGCGAAGACCCCCTCCGACTTGTACCGTCCGCGGATGTCCTGCAGCGCCACCACGTAGCCGTGTTCGGCGAAATACGGGGCCTGCGGCGCCCGCGAAGTCTTGTCGTACGGTGTGCGGAGAAGCAGCACCGGGAACTTCCCGGCCACGGGCACGCCATTGCGGGCGGGACGCCAGATGTCGGTGGCGAGACGCGCGCCGTCGCGCGTGGGCACCATGACGTTCTTCTCGGCGAGCACGGCGTCGTACTGTGCCGTACTCGCACGCGGAACCAGCGTCGACAGGAACAGCAGGGCCGCGGCGAGGCACCGTCGCATGGGAGGCAGTGGGTTCGGGTGGTGCGAACGTGGACCGGAACGCAAACGCTACGCCGAGAGCGCCCTCAGCGCGCTGACGAAGGCGTCGAGCTCGCCGGTGGTGGTGTAGACCTGCGGCGTCACGCGCACGCCG
Source organism: Gemmatimonadota bacterium (assembly GCA_947504615.1). Taxonomy (GTDB): domain Bacteria; phylum Gemmatimonadota; class Gemmatimonadetes; order Gemmatimonadales; family Gemmatimonadaceae; genus PNKL01. Next base: position 3,628 of record CANNKR010000100.1, read on the forward strand.
TGCACGCCCACCCCGTCGATGGCCACCGTCCACACCTTGAACTTGTCCAGCAGGATGTTCATGAGGTCGCCGGGCTTGATCCCCTGCACGCCCACGTTGGCGATGCCGCACGAGCGTGTGGGATCGGCCGGCGTGTTCAGCACGATCTTCGGCAGGCCGCGCACCTTGTCGCTCCAGTAGCGCTGCAGGTAGCGCAGGCGCGCTTCCTTGCGCGCGCCGCCAATGGCCTCGTGAAACGCGATGGCGTTCTCGATCCCGAGATCGGTGTGCACCGGGTGCGTCCCCGTGTGGTTGAGCTTGCCGATGTTGTCGTCGGGGGAGCCATCACCGTAGACGGGCCACAGCTTGGCGATCCGGTCCCGCTTCACGTACAGGATCCCCGCGCCGAGCGGCACCGAGAGCCACTTGTGGAGCGAGGCGCCGTAGTAATCGCAATGCAGATCGGGAATGCGGAAGTCGAGATGGGCAAAGGCATGAGCACCGTCGACCATGACCTCCACGCCGCGCGCGTGTGCCATGTCGCAGATGGCGCGCACCGGGAGCACGTGTCCCGTGATGTTCACCATGTGCGGGATCATCAGCAGGCGCGTCTTCGATGTGAGCGCGGCGGCGTACACCCGCACCACTTCGTCGTCTGACTTGGGGTCCATCGGGATGTCGACGAACCGGTTCACCATGCCATAGCGCCGCGCCTGCAGCTTGAACTGGTCGATCATGGCGCCGTAGTCCTGATTGGCCATGACCGCTTCGTCACCGGTATCCCAGTTGAATCCGGAGATCACCGTATCGAGCGACTCGGTGGTGTTGCGCGTGATGATCAGCTCGGCGGGTGAACAGCCCGCCAGCCCCGCCAGCTTGGTGCGCACGCGCAGCTTGTCCTCGTCCTTGACCGTGCGCATGTAGCGCGACCCCATCACGTTCACGCGGCGCACGTGCCCGATGAACGCCTCGAGCACTTCCTCGGGCTGGAAGCAGTAGTAGCCGTTCTCGAGGTTGATGTACTCGGGGGTCAGCTGGAACTTGGCGCGCACGGCCGCCCAGAACTTTTCGTCTTCGGCAAGCGTGGCGGCCGGCATTCCGGCGTACTGGGCGAGCAGTTCGGGGCCGAAGGCGAGGCCGAGGGATGCGCCACCGACGGTGCGCAGGAAGTCACGCTTGTTCACGGGTGAATCTCCTTACTTGGCGAAAGTGCCGGTGTCGACGTCCTTCAGGAACTTGATGACCCCGCCGAAATAGATCGGGCCGTCATCATACATGGCCATGTGGCCGCTGTTGGGGCACAGGAGGAAGAGTCCGAGTGGAAATTGATGCGACATCCACTCCATGTGCTTGGGGTCCATGGTGTCGTACGTGCCGCCGATCACGAGGGTTGGGACGGTGATCTTCGCGAGGTCCTTGCTGCGGTCCCACTTCTCCAGCTTGCCGCTCGCGCCCAGCTCGCTGGGCCCCTGCATCGGGATATAGATGTCGTTGTTGACGTGCTTGAGCGCGCGGTTCATCCCGTCGGGCCACTCGGCGGCGGGGCGCCGCAGCAGGTGCTTCTCGTAGTGGTTGGGGATGAGCAGTTCCATGTAGCGCGGATTCGCGTAGTCCTTCTTTGCCTCGAGCGCCTTGATCTCGGCGAGCACCTTGGGGTCCATGGCCGGCATCAGCACTTTCTCGGCGTACGCCACGTAGGCCGGAATGCTCGACATCATGTTGGAGACGACGAGGCCCTTGAGGTTGTGCTGGTACTTGAGGGCGTATTCCATGGCCAGCAGGCCGCCCCACGACGAGCCCATCAGGAAGAAGTTGGTGCTGTCCATCCCGAGCGCCGTGCGCACCTGCTCCACTTCCTCGACGAAGCGCGCCGTGTTCCAGAGCGACGTGTCTTTTGGCTGATCGCTGTAGTAGGAGCCCAGCTGGTCGTAGTAGTAGTACTCGACGCCGGCGGCGGGAAAGTACGAGTCGGCCGCCTCCCAGTATTCGTGGGTCATCCCTGGGCCGCCGTGCAACAGGAGGACCTTGATCTTCGGGTTGTTGCCCGTCCGCTTGGTCCAGACGTTGAAAGTCCCCTTGGGTGTGGTGATGGGGATCATTCGCGCACCGCCCGAGTAGACGTCGGCGCGCCCGGTGGTGTCGAAGTAGCTCGCCGGCGGGGCGCCGGCCTGATTGCTGGCAGGGGCGGTGCAGGCGGCGGTGGCACACGTGCCAAGGAGGGCAGCGCTCAGGCGCAGTCGGGTCACTGGATGCTCACGGTGGTTGAGGCGAGTATATAGTAGTTGTCTGCAGCGCCGCCGGTCAGGCGGCGCCCGGGTCCCCCTCGTTCGCCACCACTGGAGTGCCGATGCCCGCTCACCCCCTGTTTCGTCCGCTGGTTTCCCTTGCGCTTGTGGCCGCGCCGCTGGCTCTGGTCGCGCAGGGCGCACCGGGCGCGCCGCCAAGCCCGCGCGCCGACAGCAACCGCACGGCGTCGCGTCTCGACACCGACGGCAAGACGCGCGAGGCGCGCGTCATCTTCCAGGCGCTCATCGACGGGGCGCCGGATCCCGCCGCCAAGGCCGCGGCGCAGCGCGCAATGGCCATGTCCTATGCGTTCGACGGCGACTGCAAGAACACGGTGAAGTACGAGCAGATGGTCATGGCCTACTGGGTGACGCGCGAGCAGGCCGAGCCGCAGAACGCCTTTTATCAGCAGGGCGAGATGGCCAACGAGGCGGCGCGCGTGTGCATCGACGCCGGCGACTTCAAGACCGCCAAGGCGTACTATCACAAGGGCAGCGAACTCGGACTGAAGGAGCCGTTGCCCAGAACGCATCCGGCGAGCCTGTGGGACTTCCGGCTGCAGCACGCGCTGGCGCGCCTTGCCGCGCGGGGCGGCGACACGGCGGGGGCACAGCGGCACCTGGCGGCCGCGCGCAAAGCGCTCGATTCCGACTCGGCCATGGCGGCGGCGCAGGAGCGCTACTTCCCGTATCTCGTGGGCTACGTGGCGTTCTATACCGGTGACCTCAAGGGCGCGGAAGCGGCCTTCACTGGGGCGCTCGCCATCCAGGGCAACCAGCGCGACCCGTTCATGCACGCGCTGCTCGGCATGACGTACGAGAAGCTGGGGCAGGCGGACAAGGCGAAGGAGTATTTCCAGAAGGCGTATGACCTGAGCACGGCGCACAATCCGCCGGCGGCCTTCACGCGGCCGTTTGCGCGAAAGAAGCTGGGGTTGCCGTGAGAGCGACGGAGCATTCCGGAGAGCAACTCCCATGAGTGACGCACTGACCACCGCCCGCGGGCCCTTTGACGTCAAGCTGACGCCGCAGGCCGTGGACACCGCCGAGGGCGGTGCGACGGTGTCGCGCCTTGGCATCGAGAAGCAGTTTCACGGGGAGCTCGAAGCGACGAGCACCGGCGAGATGATGAGCGCCACCGGCCGTGTGAAGGGGTCGGCGGGCTACGTCGCCATCGAGCGCGTGACCGGGACGCTGCACGGGCGTCGCGGGAGCTTCGTGCTGCAGCACACGGGCGTGATGAACCGCGGTGCCTCGCAGCTGACCATCACGGTCGTCCCGGACTCGGGCACCGACGAGTTGACCGGTATCAGTGGCAGCTGTGGGATCATCATCGCGGACGGCAAGCATTCGTATGAGCTGGCGTACACACTTGCGCCGATGGCGTAGGGCCGCGGGTGGGGACGGTCGCCCCCCGCGGACGCGCCAACTCCGGCGTGAGCGATCAGGACACGCCCATCGCCCGGCCGATCGCGTACGATGCGCCGCTGACGCTGGCCGTCACCAGCGTGCCCCACGCGAGGTCGACCAATGCCACGGTCTTCGGAAAGTCCTTCAGCAGGGCGAGGCTCGTCAAGTCGAACGCGGCATAGGCGGCGAGCCCGAAGATGGCCCCCATCGCCACGGCGCGCCCCATCGAAGCGCGTTCCAGCCCCGGCTTCACGCACAGCACGATGATGGCTGCGACATAAATGACATAGAAGAGCACGGCCGGCACCCACTGCACGTCGGCGCGCATGAGGTGTCCCATCTGCGCCTTGTAGAAGCCCTTGGCGACCACACTGAGCCAGATGAGGTCGAGGGCGAAAAAGACGGCGGCCGTGGCGGCGTACAGCTTGAGGAATTGGAAGGCTGGCATGGGCGTTGGTGTGGGGGTACCTGACGAACCGTGGCGAGCGCCCCGGGGTTCCCAGTTGCTATTATAGCGCCATGGATTTGTTGGCCACGGATCTACCACAGGGCACCATCACCGCATCGTCCCGGACGCATGACCGCCATTAGCCCCCATCGCCCATGAGTGCGCTCGCCCCCCGCACCTATGCCCGCTATGTCGCCATCGGTGACAGTTCCACCGAAGGGTTGGACGACCCTGATGGTCACGGCGGCTATCGGGGATGGGCCAATCGCCTCGCGGCGCACGTCGTCGCGGCCCAGCATGAGCCATTGTTGTATGCCAACCTGGCCGTGCGTGGCCGCAAGACGCGCGAGGTCCGCACCCAGCAGCTCGCCCCCGCGCTCGCCATGCATCCCGATCTCGTGACGGTCTTCTCGGGGGTCAACGACGTCGTGCGCCGCGAGTGCAATGTGGCAGCCGTTGCCCGTGACATGGAACGCATGCTGGAAGCGTTCGTCGAGACGGGTGCCACGGTGCTCACGATCACCATGCCCGATCTCAGCGCCGTGGTGCCGATGGCGCGCCTGATGCGCGACCGCCTGCTGGGCCTGAACCAGTCCGTGCGCGACATCTGCGCGCGCACCGGTGCACACTGCGTGGATCTTGCGCAGCATCCGGTGACGAGTGACATGCGCCTGTGGAGTGATGACCGCCTGCATGCGAACAGCGAAGGGCATCGCCGCATTGCGGGGGCACTGGCGCATACGCTGGCGCTGCCGGGTCACGACGCCTCGTGGTCGCAGCCCCTCCCGCCGGACGCGGCGTCGTCCATCGTGAGCCGCCTCAGCAGCGAGTTCCGCTGGACCAGCGAGCACCTGGTGCCGTGGCTCTGGCGGCATGCGCGCGGCATCTCGTCGGGCGACGGTCTCGTGGCCAAGCGACCAACGCTCGAGACGGTCACCGCCGACAACGTGTAGCGCGGCGCCTGCCTGTGTCCGATTCTCTCTGTTGCCCCAACCCTCGCCGGAGCCAGCGTATATGCTCGAAAAACCAATGGAACTGCCCGTGGGCATTTCGTATGAGCTGGTGAACGGCGTCGTGACCATCGAGCGGGGCAAGCACACGGGCGCCAAGGCGGGACAGGTGCTGTGGGGCCCCGGCCGGAGCGCCAAATGACGCGCAAGCTGATCTCGTCGGGCTCGAGCTTCGAAAAGGCCATCGGGTATTCGCGCGCCGTGGTCGATGGGCGCTGGGTGTTCGTGTCGGGTACCACGGGCTTCGATTACGACACCATGAAGATTTCCGACGACGTGGTGGCACAGACGAACCAGTGCTTCATGAACATCCAGCGGGCACTGGCCGATGCCAAGTGCCGGCTGAGCGACGTGGTGCGCGTGCGGTACATCCTGCCGAATCGCGATGACTTTCCAGCAACATGGCCGGTGCTGCAGCGCTTCCTCGGCGAAGTGGCCCCGGCGGCGACGATGATCGTGGCGGGGTTATCGGACTCGCGCATGAAGATCGAAATCGAGGTCACGGCCAAGCGGCAGAAGCGGGAGAAGGCGGCGGACGGCGCCAAGTGACGCCGCTGCGGGCTCCGTAGTTCTCAGCTCCGCAGCACCAGGCTGCAGCACGTCACGGCCCCCTCGGCCTTCGCGAGCTCCGAGGCATCCACCGTGTGCACCACGTAGCCCAGCCGCTCCAGCCGAGCCTGCGTGTGCGGGTACGACGCGCCGTACACCAGCTGGTCGCCGATGCGCAGGATGTTGGCACCTGCGGGCTCGCGGGGATCGACCGCTTCTGCGCGAAAGCGGGCGAAGACCGCAGGGTTCACCCACTCGGGGTTGATGAGCACGGTGTCGTGATCCACAGCCGTGATCGCGCTCTTCAGGTGCAGGCACCCGGTGACGTCGACGCCCTGCACGTCGTAGCCGAACGGCGCCAGCAGCGTGCGCAGCTGCGCGATGCCGGCATCGTTCGAACGTCCGGTGCGACCCACGAAGACGCTGCGCCCGACGGTCAGCACGTCGCCGCCATCGAGCGTGCCGGGCGCCGTGATGCGCGCCATCGGGCGCAGGACGGCCAGCGCCGATTCCACCGCCGCCGTTTCCGCGCGCCGCGACTCGGCGCCGGGCCGGGTGATCACCGCCAGCTCGTCGAAGACCACGGCGGTGTCCTCGATGAACACCGCATCGGGATGATCGGGAGCCGGCGTCACTCGGCGCACCTCGCAGCCCAGTGCGGCGAGCAACTGTTCGTACGCCTGATGCTGGCTGCGGGCGACGTCCACGCTGATCGGCGACCGCGCGAGATGCGTCAACTCGCAGTCGACGATGGTCGGCGAGACCTCGCGGGTGAGGGCGATCCAGGAAGCGGCGGTGGACGGCATGACGAGAATATACGAGAGGCGGTTGGCGGGCGCGTTCGCTAAGCCATTCGCCGCCCGTATATTCTCGCCATGTCCTCCCACCGCCCCGAACGCGAGACGGTCCTGCACAGCTGGACGGTGCAGGCCTCGTGGGATGCCCCCACGGTGATCGGGGGGGCGGGCGCGCGGTTCCATACCTCGGACGGACGTTCGATCCTCGACTGCAGCAGCCAGTCGGAGTGCTGCAACCTGGGGCACCAGCACCCGGCGGTGGTGCGCGCCATCCGCGACCAGGCCGATCGCCTCTGCTACATCGCCAACGCGTGGGGTGCGGAGCCGCGGGCGCGCCTGGCCGAGTTGCTGCTGGAGAAGAGCGGCTTCGAAGGTGGGCGCGTCTTTTTCACGCTGGGCGGCGCCGACGCCAACGAGCACGCCATGAAGTTCGCGCGTCAGGCGCTGGGGCGTCCTCGTGGTGTGGTGGTGGCGCGCGATCGGTCGTACCACGGAGCCAGCTATGCCACCATGGCGCTGTCCGGTGACACGCGGACGCGCGCCCAGGCGGATCCCGATCAGTATGCGGTGGTGCACGCGTTGCCGCCGTATGCCTATCGCTGCCCGTTCGGGTCGTCGTCGGACGAGGAGTGTGGTGAGCGCGGGGCCGCGCATGTGAGCGACCTGATCGACCACATTGGGCGCGACGACGTCGCCGCCATCCTGATGGAGTCCAACGCCGGCACCAACGGCATCGTGGCCCCGGACAGTTACTGGCCGGCGTTGCGTGATGCCGCCACGCGGGCCGGCGTGTACCTGATTGCCGACGAGGTGATGAGCGGCTTCGGGCGCTGCGGCGAATGGTTCGCCTGGCAACGGCACGGCGAGGCGGGACGCCCCGACCTGATGACGCTCGCCAAGGGACTGACGGGCGCACACCTCCCGCTGGGTGCGGTGGTGCTGTCGGCGGAAGTGGCGGGAAAGCTGGAACACGAGATGCTGTACACCGGGCTCACGTACTGCGGCCATCCGTTGTCGTGCGCCGCCGGCGTGGCCGCGGTGGAGGCATACGAGCAGGAGGCGTTGATCGAGCGGTCGCGGAATCTTGGCGCTACGCTGTTCACCGCGTTGCGCGCGCTGCAGCAGCGCCACCCCGTGATCGGTGATGTGCGGGGCGGGCATGGGCTGTTTGCCGTG
>CANNKR010000101.1 GCA_947504615.1 Gemmatimonadota bacterium
GGTCGAGCGGCGCGTGTTCAACGCGGACCTCGCCTCGACGTCCGCCTTTGACCTGGGCGCGGGCATCGGCCCCGGCAAGATCACCGTGGCGCAGCTGGCGCGACTCTACCCGTACGAGAATACGCTGCAACTGGTGAAGGTCAGCGGCGCGGCACTGAAGGGGTACCTCGAACAGAGCGCGCGCTACTTCGTGGTGCGCGCAGGCGCGACCCCCGCGGTCAGCATTGATCCCGAGATTCCCGGCTACAACTTCGACATCGTCGCCGGCGCCGATTACACCATCGACCTGTCGCAGCCCATGGGCAGTCGCATCACGCGACTGACGGTGCGCGGCCGCGCGGTGGCGGCCACGGACTCGTTCACGCTGGCGGTGAACAACTATCGCGCGGGCGGTGGCGGTGGCTACGGCATGCTGCGCGGCGCCCCGGTGCTGCGTGACACGCAGGTGGAGATCCGCGACCTGCTGATCGCGGCGGTGGAGAAGCAGCGCACCCTGAAGGTGACCGACTTCGCGCGGGCCAACTGGCGCATCGAGCCGGCGGCCTATGCGGCGGCGGCGTACGCGGCGCTGCATCCAGCCACGACCCCGAAGCCCGCCGCACCGATCGCGGCTGCCCCAGGCGTCTCGCCGGCGCGCGCCGGCGTCACCACGCTGCGCCTGATCAGCACCAACGACTTCCACGGTGCGCTGGAGCCTCGCCCCGACGGCACGCAGGGCAATCGCGGTGGGGCTGCGCAGGTGGCGCACGCCATTCGCAGCGCGCAGCGCGAGTGCGGTGACCGCTGTGCCACGCTGCTGCTGGATGGTGGCGACATGTTCCAGGGGACCGCGGCGTCGAACCTCGCCTACGGCCGCCCGGTGGTGCAGTTCTTCAATGCGATGGACTTCGCTGCCGGTACGCTCGGCAACCACGAGTTCGACTGGGGACAGGACACGCTGCGCGCCCGACTCAAGGAACTGCATCACGCGGTACTTGGCGCCAATGTGACGTACGCCGACGGCCGCCCCGTGCCTTGGATTCGCGCCGACACGATCGTCGTGCGCGGCGGCGTGAAGATCGGCATCATCGGTGTGGCCTCGCCCCTGACGCCCAACACGACCATGGCGTCGAACGTCGCCGACCTGCGCTTTGCCAGCCCGGCACCGGTGGTCAACGCCCACGTGCGGTCGTTGCGCGCGCGCGGCGCCACGGTGGTGGTGGTGCTGGCGCACGATGGGGGCTTCTGCAATGGCCGCGGTGCGGCGCAGACCTGCAGCGGCGAAGTGATGCTGCTGGCGCAGGGGATCACCGAGAAGGTGGACGCGATCATCAGCGGGCACACGCATTCCGTGTTGAACATGGAAGTCAACGGCATTCCGGTGGTGCAGGCGCGATCTGGCGGCCGGGCCATTGGCGTGGTGGACCTCACGCTCGACGCCACCGGCGTGGCCGTGGGCAAGGGCAGGGGACGGGTGCTGAACATCGACAGCGACACGATCCCCGCCGACCCCCAGATCGCCGCGCTGGTACGCGACGCCACCGCCGGCGTGGCCGCGCGCGTCAACCAGTCCATCGGGCAACTGGGCGCGCCGATGTTCCGGCGTGGCGACGAATATGCGCTGGGACACCTGATCGCCGACGCGCAGCGCGCGGCCGGGAAAGCCGACTTTGCGGTGATGAACAACGGGGGCGTCCGGTCCGACCTGCAGGCAGGGACGCTGACATACGGCGCGCTGTTCGAGGTGGCACCGTTCGGCAACGTGCTGTATCGCGTGACCGCGCGGGGCGACGCCCTGCGCGCCTACTTCGAAAAATTCTACGACGGCCAGCGTGCGCCGCGCGTGCACGTCAGCGGTATCACGCTGACGTGGGACAACACCAAACCGGCCGGACAGCGCCTGGTCGGTGCGCAGCTCGCCAATGGCACGCCGCTCGACGACACGCGGGAATACCGCCTCGTGCTCAGCGACTTCATGCTCACCGGCGGCGACGGCCTTGGGCTGGGCACCGCGGCGCGTGTGGTGGAACCACTTAATGTGCAGGACCTCGACGCGCTCGTGGCGTGGGTGCGCCAGATGCCGCGCGGCCTCGTCGTCGCCGACGAGACTCCCCGACTGATCTATCCCAAGCCATGACCGAACCCCTGACTGTTTTCGTCAATGCGCGCGCGGTGCACGTCGCCGCCAGCGCCACCGTGCTCGACGCCGTCCGCGCCTTCGATCCCGCCGAGGGTGACGCGCTCGCGGCGGGCACGCGTGGCGTCACCGACAGCCGCGGGCTCCCCGCGCAGTCGGGCGATCCGCTGCACGGCGGGGCGATCTTTCGTCTGGTGTCGGTGCGCGCCGGCCGTCCCGAGGACACCGCGTGACGGTCGTCACCTCCGAACTCCTGCGGCTCCTTCCGAAGACCGAACTGCACTGTCACCTGGACGGCTGCGTCCGGCCGTCGACGTTGCTCGAACTCGCCGCCGAGTATGACAAGCCGATGCCGGCCGACGACGCCGAGGCGCTGGCGCAGTACATGCTGGTGGATGACGCCGAAAATCTCGAGGACTATCTCGAGCGGTTCTCGGTGACCCTTTCGGTGATGCAGACCAGCGAGGCGCTGGAGCGCATCACGTACGAACTGGCCGAGGACGCGGCCCGCGAGGGCGTGCGCTATCTCGAGACGCGCTATGCGCCCGTGCTGAACGTGCGCGGCGGGCTGTCGCTCGAGGAGGCCGTGGAGGCGCCGTTGCGCGGCCTGGCGCGCGCGTACCAGGAGTACGGCATCGTGGGGCGGGTCATCGTCTGCGCCATTCGCAACATGGCCCCCGAGGTGTCGCTGGAGCTGGCGCGCCTGGCCGTGGCATTCAAGGACAAGGGCGTGGCGGGCTTCGATCTGGCAGGCGGCGAAGTGGGCAACCCGGCCAGCCGGCACAAGGACGCGTTCGACTATGCGCGCGAGCACGACCTGCCGTGCACCTGCCACGCCGGCGAAGGCGACGGCGCCGATTCCATTCGCGACGCGGTGCACCGCTGCGGTGCCTGCCGCATTGGCCATGGCACGCGGCTCATCGAGGACGAGTCGCTCACGCAGTTCGTGAACGACCGGCGCATCACCCTGGAATGCTGCATCACCAGCAACGTGCAGACGCGGGCGGCGCAGTCGTTCGACACGCATCCCGTCCGCACCTATTTCGATCGGGGCCTCAACGTGGTACTCAGTACCGACAACCGCCTGATGAGCGGCATCACGCTGGTGGACGAATACCAGCGCGCCGCCAAACATCTGGGATTCACCTTTGAAGAATTGTGCACGGTGGCCCGCAACGGCTTCACCAGTGCCTTCCTGCACGAGAACGAGCGCACCGCGATGCTGGCCACGGTAGACCGCGACATCGCCGCGCTGCTGGCCGGGGGGCGCGCATGAGCAGCCACGGAGCGGCCGCGGCGCGCGTGGCCGCCGATGCCGTCCGCGAGGCGCTGGGCGTGCACGAGCCCGCCTGCGCGATCATCCTCGGGTCGGGGCTTGGCTCGCTGGGCGATCGCATCGAGAATGCGCGCCGCGTGCAGTACGCGGACGTGCCGGGCTTTCACGCCACGCACGTGCTGGGACACAAGGGCGAACTGATTGCCGGCACGCTGGGCGGGCGCGAGGTGCTGGCGCTGGCCGGCCGCTTTCACATGTACGAAGGGCACTCCCCGCAGGTGAGCACCTTCCCGGTGCGCGTTGCCCACGCCCTGGGCGCGAAGACGTTGTTCGTGTCCAATGCATCCGGCGGCATTCGGCGCACCTTCAGCGCCGGCGACCTGATGGTGATCGAGGATCACCTGAACATGATGTTCGTGAATCCGCTCACCGGCCCGCTGGAGCCCGGCGACACGCGGTTCCCGGATATGAGCGCCCCCTACTCGCCGCGCCTCAAGGCCATCCTGCGCGATGCCGCCCGCCGGCTGGCCATCCCGCTGCAGGCGGGTGTCTATGTGGGGCTGCTGGGGCCGACGTACGAGACACTGGCCGAAGTGCGCATGCTCGAACGGCTGGGCGCCGACGCCACGGGGATGAGCACCGTGCCCGAAGTGATCGTGGCCAACGCCATCGGCATGGAAGTGGTGGGCGTCTCGCTGATCTCCAACCCGGCCGCCGGGCTGACCAGCGAGAAGCTGAGCCACGCCGACGTCATGCGCGCCGCCGAGGCCGCGGGCGACAACTTCTGCGCGCTGGTGACCGAGTTCGTGCGGGGGCTGTGAACTAGACGGTAGACGGTAGACGGTAGACGGTAGACGGTAGACAGTCGATTTGTGGTCGCGCGTCCGGTTGAAGCAGGTCCTACCGTCTACCGTCCACCGTCTACCGTCTACCGTCTACCGTCTACTTCTTCGGTGCCGGCAGGCTCATCAACCGCGCCTTCATCGCCTGGAAGTTCGGCGTGTCGTGGGTCAGCCCACGCGTCTGATCGACGGGGTACGTCGCAATCAGCCGGTTAGTGTCTCCAATGCGCGATTCTTCCAGCGGGTGGGACAGGAAAAACGCATCCAGCGTCCCCGGCTGTTCCTTTCGTTCCTTCAACAGGATGGCGAACATCTCGGGAATCCCCTGCGGGTCGATGCGCGCCTTGATGACGTAGCGCACCGCTTCTTCGTCCGATTCGGCCTCGTCGCCACGGCTGAACTTCGCAAATGCGGCGCTGGCGGCGATGTTGATGCCGCTCTGGGCGATCCCCGAGTTGCAGACGGCCGTCAGCGTGCACAGCAGCGTGGTGCCGATGTTCGCCCCCTGCGCCTTCTGCATCTGCTTGATGCTGTGGCGGCGCGTCACATGCCCGATTTCGTGGGCGAGGACGCCGGCGACCTGCGACATGCTGGTGGAACGCTCGATGAGCCCGCGGTTCACATAGATGAAACCCCCGGGCACGGCAAAAGCATTCACCTCGCGGCTATCGACAACGGCGAAGTGCCAGTCGAGATTTCGCTGGTCGGCCACGCGGGCCAGCGAGTCCCCGAGGATCGAGATGTAGCGGTTCACCTCGGGGTCCTGTACGAGCGGCAGGTCCTTGGCGATCTGGGTGGCGTAACTCGCTCCCATCTCGACTTCCTGCTGGGTGGACACGGCGCAGGCGGCGACGAGGCACAAGGGTCCGACGAGGGCGGCACGGGCCGCGATGGCAAAACGAGTACGCATGGGAGATAACATAGCGGTGAAGTGGCTTACGGTGGCAAGGGATCTCAGGCGTCGCAAGGCGCGGGAACGCAATGGGCTGTTCGTCGCCGAAGGGGTGCGGACGGTCGAGGAACTGGCGCGCTCGCCACTGACCGTGGAGGCCGCCCTGATTACCGAGCGGGCCGCCGCCGAGGCGCGCAGCGGCGCCGTGGCACAGGCGCTCACCGCGCGCGGCGTGCCGGTGCTGCCGGTGACCGACGCCGAGTTCGAGTCGGCCGCCGATACCGAGCATCCCCAGGGAATCCTCGCCGTTGCCCGCCAGCCGCGCCGGGCGCTGGGTGACCTGGTCATCGGCGACACCACGCGGCTGCTCGTGCTCGACGGCATTCAGGACCCGGGCAATGTAGGCACGCTCATTCGGACGGCCGCCGCGGCGGGCGTGGCCGCCGTGGTCGCGCTCCCGGGGACGGTGGACCTCTGGAACGCCAAGGTGGTGCGCAGCGCCGTGGGGACGCATTTCCACTTTCCTGCGGTGGAGGCGACGCTCGACGAGCTCAAGGCGTTTCTGGCCGAACGCGACGTCGAGCTTTGGGGCACGGCGGCCGGCGGAACGCCGGTGGAGTCGGCCAGGCCCCCCGCGCGCCTCGCCATCGCGATGGGCAACGAGGGGGCCGGGCTCTCCGGGGCGTTGCGTGCGATGTGCTCGGACGTCGTCTCTCTGCCGATGGCGCCCGATGTGGAATCGCTGAACGTCGCCGTGGCCGCCGGTATTACCCTCTACGCGTTGCGCCCTTGACCTTCTCCTCCGCGTTTGCCTTCTATGCCCCGGTCTTCGGGGCGCTCGGCGCGATCTTCGGGTCGTTCCTCAACGTCTGTATCGCCCGCTGGCCCAAGGACGAGTCGGTCGTTCGGCCGCGGTCGCGGTGCCCGGGCTGTGGCAACGGCATTGCGTGGCACGACAACGTGCCGGTGCTGGGCTGGCTGATGCTGCGCGGGCGCTGCCGCAATTGCGCGATGCCCATCAGCGTGCAGTACCCGCTCATCGAAGCCGCCACCGCCGCGCTCTGGCTTGGCGCGCTCTGGCTGTTGGGCCCCACGGTGGTCGCTGTGCGGCTTGCCGTGGTGTCGACGATCCTGCTAGGCGTCGCGGTCACCGATGCGCAGAGCTACCTGATTCCCGACGGCTTCACCCTGAACGGGCTGGGGTTCACCTTGCTCGGGGCCTTTGTCGGCCTGTTTATCGGAGAGCAGCTTCCCTTTGCCGGCCCGTGGGACGCGTTCCTCGGGGCCTGCACCGGTGCCGGCGCGATCACCATCATCGGCTGGCTGGGTGAGGTGGCCATGAAGAAGGAGGCCATGGGCTACGGCGATGCCACGCTCATGGCGTTCGTCGGGGCGATGGTCGGCCCGGTCCGGGCGCTCCTCTGCGTCTTTGTGGGCGCCGCGCTGGCGGCCACGGCGTTCCTGCTCGTGGTGTACCCCGTGGGCTGGCTGCGCGCGCGGCGATCGGGCGTGCCCTTTGAGCCGCCCCTCGTGCCGTTTGGCGTCTTCCTTGCGCCGGCGGCGGTCCTCACTTTGCTTTTCGGTAATGCCCTGCTCGGCTGGTACATTCAGCGGATGCTTGGCTGAGTTGCCGCCGTCGGCCGCTCCAACTCCCAGAGGTTCCATGCGTTGCTTCCCCCGTTGCGCGGCCGCCCTGAGTACTGCGGCGCTGCTCGTGCTGCCGGCCTGCCGCGAATCGCAGACCGTCACGTATGCGGGCCCCTACGGCGACCTCGTGGGCAAGTTCGTTCCGAAGATCGAGAAGGCCACCGGCCTCGCCTTCAAGCAGGCGCCCAAGGTCGAAAAGCGCTCGCCCGACGAAGTGCGCACCTTCCTCGAAAAGCAGTTCACCGACAACGTCCCGCCCCTGGAACTCGACGGCGCGACGCGCGCCTACAAGCTGCTCGGCCTGCTTCCGGACAGCCTGGACCTGCGAAAGTTCATGCTCCGGCTGCTCAACGAGCAGGTGATTGGTTACTACGATCCGGCGACGAAAGTCCTGTATGTAGTGAACGACACCTCCTCCGGCCGCGCCGCGCTGGTGGAGGTGACGCTTGCGCACGAACTGGTGCACACCCTGCAGGACCAGTACCTGCCGCTCGACTCCATCCAGAAACAGCGGGATGACAACGACCGGCAGACCGCGGCACAGTCGGTGATGGAAGGGCAGGCCACCTACGAGCAGATGTCGAGCATGCTTGGCGGTGACATGGCGGTCCGGATGCCCGGGGGGTGGGACCGCGTGCGGGACATGATTCGAGAAAACCAGACGGCGATGCCGGTGTTCAACAGCGCGCCGATGCTTTTGCAGGAGACGTTGCTTTTTCCATACCTGAGCGGCGCGGAGTTCGTGCGGCGGTTCAAGGAGGCGCGTGCAGGTCAGCCCCCCTGGAAGCCGCTGCCCGCCTCCACCGAGCAGGTGCTGCACATCGCCAAGTACCTCGCCAACGAAATGCCGGTGCAGGTGACGCTGCCGACACTCCTGTCGGGGACCAAGGTCTACGAGAACAACCTCGGCGAGTTTGAGACGCGCCTCTTTCTCTTCGAGGCACTGCAGGATCTGGGCACCGCGGCGCGGTCGGCCGAGGGATGGGCGGGTGATCGGTATGTGGTGGCCAGCTTGCCGGCGGGGCCAGCCATCACGTGGGTGACGGTGTGGGACACGCCAGTCGATGCGGGCGAGTTCCGCGATGCGGCGCAACGCGCGGCACAGCGGCGGCTCGGGGTGCCGGGTACCGGTGCGGGCGAAGTAAGGCGGTTCGAAGGCAAGGGTCGCGTGGTGGAGATCGCGGCGATGACGGTGCAGGGAAGGCCGACGGTCATCTGGACCGACGTGCCGGCGGGGAGCGGCACGAAGCTCATTGATCCCGCCAAGGTGCAACTGACGCAGAAGTAGCGGAGGGAGATGCGATGACTGGCACGACCATACGGCGACTTGCTCGATCGGCACCTGCGCTGCTGCTGGCGCTCTTGAGCTTTGGGTGCATCGACTGGAAGCGGGCGACGGCGAATCCTGAAGAGTCGGTGCGGCGCTACATCGCGCTGGTGCAGACGCGCGATGGCACGCGCACCGCGGTGCTCAACGCCAGCGCGGCGCCGGTGGCCGGCACAGGGGCGGCGGTGTCCGCCGTGTTGCCGAGTCAGGTGCTGCGCGGTGGCACGGTCGAGACCACGGTGACGTCGGTCACGCCGTTCAGCCGCGTCGTCTTCAGCGTGCCGGGCAACAATGACTACTGGGAGCTGACGCTGGCGTCCCCGGTCACGAGCGTCACCGTGCTGCTCGTGATTTCGGTGGAGATGCCCAGGACGACATTCAACCTGCAGATCGCGGCCGGCGGCACCAGCAGCATCGGGCAATATCAGTCGAGCAACCTCGGCGTCATCTTCGTGGGCACGGGCGAGATCCAGACCAACGTCACCTGGGACACCAAGGCCGACGTGGACCTGCACCTCATTGATCCCTCGGGCACCGAGATCTACTACGCCTCGCGCAACTCCCACACGGGTGGTCAGCTGGACCTCGACTCCAACGCCGGGTGCGGTACCGATGGTCCCCGCGCCGAGAACATCTTCTGGCGCGATGGGCTGGTGGTTCCGCACGGCGAGTACATCCTGCGCGTGGACTACTGGTCGAGCTGCGGCGTCCCCCAGACGAACTACGCGGTGACGATCAACCTGCGCGGCCTCCCGCCGAAGATCTTCACCGGCACGCTCGATGGTAGAGGGTCCGGCGCGGGGGCGGGGGCGGGGAAGACGATCGCGATATTTCAGTACTGAGGAGAACAACAGAGCGCACGAACGCGAGAACGCACGAGCGCACGTATGATCGAGGGGCGCGGCAGACCATCGCCGCGCCCCTCGTGCGTTCGTGCGCTCGTGCGCTCGTGCGCTCTGTAGCTCCTACCCCACCATCCTCCCCACCACCCAAGTCACCACCCCAATCACCGCCCCCAGCACATAGCCCAGGTTCACGATCAGGTTCAGCTCCTTCTGCGTCACGTTGCGCACCAGCTCTTCCATGCGCTGCGTGCTGAAGCCGAGCACCTTCCGCTCCACGATGCCGTGCACGTCGAGCGATGCGATGATGCCGGGCAGCTGCAGCGAGAGCCAGGCCCACAGCGCCGGCGCGGCGCGATGCGCCAGGCTGCTGCTGGCGTCGGCCGGAAGAAAGCGCGACAGGCGGCCGATGGGGCGGTCGAGCAGGACGCGCGCCGCCGATGCCGCGGCCTCGGTCCCCAGGTCCTTCGCCCGCGCCGACCGTGCGGCGTCCAGGATCCAGCGCGCCACGACCTCGTCTTCCAGCGGCGCCAGCAGCTCGCCCCAGCTGCGCCCCTCGGCGCGCGTCAGCGCGTCGTTCACCGCGCGCTCCACGAACTGCTGCGTGCGCTCCGTGCCCGCCACGCGGAACAGCAGGTCGCGCACCCGCGCGCCCACCGGGCGCCCTTCCTGCGTGCGCCCTTCTTCAAGCAACTCGGTGGCGAGCAGCGCGGTCTGCGCCGCCAGCTGTGCGCGACGCTCGGGCGTCAGCACGAGCCCCATCGACAACGGCGCCAGCTCGGCGCGCGCGCGCTGCACGAACGCCAGCACCTGCGCCTCGAACGCCGGCGTCTCGGCGTGGTTGGCCAGCGCCGCCGCGAGCTGAGGCTCCAGCACATCAAGTGCGCGCTCCACGTCGGGAAGCACCTCGGCCGGCAGCAGCGCGCGCAGTGACGGCCACTCGCGGTCCAGCAGGCGCTGCACGAACTCGTTCAGCTTGGCGTCCAGCGTCTCGCGCAGTCCGTCGCGTTGCAGGGCCTCGCCAAGATCTTCGGCCGTCAGCAGGCGGTCCCCCACCACGCGGCCAATGCTCTTGGCCAGCCGGTCGTGATTCTTGGGAATCGCGCCCTGCAGCCCGAAGCGCCGCTGGTACGGGTGAAAGAGCATCCAGACCGCCACGGCATTCGTGACGCCGCCGGCCACCGTGCCGACGACCACGTTGACCACGAAGCTGCCGAGCGGCGTCGAGAGATCCATTAGGTGCGCGTCCACCGGCGCTGCGCGGCCCGCACCAGTGCGTGATACGGCTGGTACTTGGGCTTGAGGATCGAACCGCGGCAGGTGCGCGCGCCGCAGCGGCAGGGGAAGCGCTTCTTGCGCGCCGGCGTGTGCGGTTCGTCGAGCTCGATGGCGTAGTCGTACGCCAGCTCCTCGCCCACGCGGATGTCGCGCACGCTCACGATCCACATGCGGTCCAGCGCGGGCATCGGCTCGCAGTTGGGGGCGCACGAATGGTTGATGAAGCGCGCATCGTTGCCGCCGATGTTGGCGTCGATCACGCGGTCGTCATCGAGCTGCAGCAGGTACGTGTGCTCGGGTTCCTCGTGATAATCGGGCGCCGTGGGGTACCGGCGTTCTCCTTCATCGTGCGAGATCAGTTCGCCGGTGTACTCGATGATCCGCGTGCCGGCCTTGATGGGGCGCACGGCAAAGACCCCCAGGCCGTGCCGCCCCGAACGCCGCTTGGTGTATTGCGACCGGGACGCCAGCGGGAGCGCGGAGACGCGCTGTGTTTCTTTCGTGCGCTTCATGAGCGGCTCAGCGAGGGCGATCGGACGCGGCTTGTTCGCCGGGACGGCGCGCCACGTCGGCGGCGTGAGGGCCGCCGTCGAACAGGGGAAGATCATCGGCAAAGCCGAGCGGCGGGGCGGGGAGCAGCATGCGCTCGATCACCTCGTCCATGGTGTGCACAAAGGTGAAGCGCACCTGCGCGCGCACTTCGTCGGGAAGCTCGCGCAGGTCCTTTTCATTCGTCGCGGGGAGCATCACCTCGCGCAGTCCCGACCGATAAGCCGCCAGCACCTTTTCCTTCACGCCTCCGATTTCGAGCACCTTGCCGCGCAGCGTCACCTCGCCGGTGACCGCCACGTCGCGTCGCACCGCGCGCCGGCTCATCACGCTGGCAATCGCCAGCGTCACCGCCACGCCCGCACTGGGCCCGTCCTTGGGTACCGAGCCCGCGGGAAAGTGCACGTGCAGGTCGGTGTGCTTGAACTCGGGATCGCCCAGGCGCAGCGTGCGTGCGCGTGATCGTACGTAC